>JASJBX010000240.1 GCA_030066295.1 Crocosphaera sp. | reverse complement strand
GAGATTAACAAGTGTTCACTTCATTCTGAATACATTGTTGAACCTTTTGAATATCCTAATTACCATTTTCAATCTGCTGAATTAACTAAGGCTAAAAAAACTAATCCTTTCCTTAAATCAGGTAATGCTCAAGCTATGCAACAAACATTGCGTAAATTAGACAGAGCATTTAATGACATGAAATCTAAGGGAATGGGTTTTCCTCGATATAAAAAGAAAATGAAGTCTTTTAATTTAATTAGTAACAAGATTGAATTAAATGGTAATTACCTTAAATTACCTTTACTTAAAAATATTAAGCTAAAAAAATCTAGGGATATCCCTGACGGGTTTAAGATTAAGCAAGCTCAAATCATTAAAAAAGCATCAGGTTACTATGTTAATTTGATGATGGAACTTGATGCTGATGTACCATTACCCACTCCTCATGGTCACGCATTAGGGTTAGATGTTGGCATTCAAAGTATGATAGCAACCTCTGATGGATTAACTATTCCTAGACCTAAGTTTTTAGACAAAGCACTGCGTCAGATTGAATTACTACAAAGAAAGCTTAGAAATAAGAACAAAGGGTCTAATAAATGGCAAAAGTTAAACCATAGAATTGCTTTACTACATGAAGCAGTGGCCAATAGAAGAAAAGACTATCACTTTAAATTAGCTCATCAACTTTGCCAAGAAAATGGAATGATATTTGTAGAAGATATTAATTTCACATCATGGTCTAAAGGTATGTTTTGTAAGCAATCATTAGATATGGGTTTAGGTCAATTCTTCACCATATTAGAATATGTTTGTAGTCAAACAGATACCTATTTTGCAAAAGTTGATAAAGATTTCACGTCGCAAATCTGTCCTAATTGTGGAACCCATACAGGCAAAAAAGAGCTAAGTGCAAGAGTCCACAAATGTTCCGAATGTGGGTTTGAATGTGATAGAGATATCGCTGCTTCAATGGTAGTAAAACAAAGAGGTTTAGAGCAAGCTGCGGTCGGTGCGCCCGTGGTTAAACAGCCCAGTCATGGCGGTCTGGCGGGGGCTATTTCGATAGCCTAGTTAAGAGTCTATATGGGAATCCCTCGCGCCTCTCGCGACGGGAGGTTCAAGATTAATAATTATGATAATCTAATTTAAAGATTTGGAGTTAAAGAAATGTCAAACTTTCCCAATTATAATGATCCCATCAAAGAAGACTTAGAAAAAATTAGACAAGAAGAACAGCAAAAAAAATCCCAACAACAACAAGAAATGGAACGCGATCGCCGGTTGGTTCAACAGGAAGAAGACTATCAATTACTCCTAAAAAAACAACGGGAAATCGAAAGAGAAAAAGCTAGACTACGGGCAGAAATTAGAAAGAAACAACAACTAAAATCAGAACAAGAAAGAATGAAACAAGAAGAATTAAATAGGGAAGAAAGACGGAGGCAGCAACTTCAATATGATCGAGAAAAAGTGAGACAACAAGAATCAAAAACAAACTCTCCTCCCCCTGTTTATACCCCGAGTTATTCTCCGTCTACTGCATCTAGTATCGAAGAACAATTAAAAGAATTAGATAAACTGATTGGACTGAATCATTTAAAGGATGAAGTTCGTCAATATATCAACTTTCTTAAAATACAAAAGTTACGAGAAAAACAAGGATTACAACCGGTTCCGATTACTTTGCATTCCGTTTTTTGCGGTTCTCCAGGAACAGGAAAAACCACCGTGGCGAGATTAATGGGTCAAATTTATCAACAATTAGGTATTCTTAAACAAGGTCATTTAATCGAAACTGATCGATCAGGAATGGTGGCCGGATATGTGGGACAAACAGCGCAACGGGTGGATGAATTAGTCAATTCTGCTTTAGATGGTGTATTATTTATTGATGAAGCTTATACCCTAAAACCTCTCGATCCTGGTAATGATTTCGGACAAGAAGCTATTGATATGTTATTAAAAAGGATGGAAGATTATCGAGATAGATTAGTGGTTATTGTGGCCGGTTATGGGGATGAAATGACCCGTTTTATTAATTCTAATCCTGGTTTAAAATCTCGGTTTAGTCGTTATTTTTATTTTGAAGATTATACCCCACAGGAATTAATTGAAATTTTTAACATCTTTTGTAATCAACATCGTTACACTTTAACCGAAGCAGCAAAAGAAGTATTACTAACCCGATTTAAGGAATTATATGATCATCGGGATAAAAGTTTTGGGAATGGTAGATTAGTGAGAAATATGTTTGAAAAAGCCATTGAAAAACAAGCCAATCGTTTAGTTACTATTCCCGACGTCAACCCTTATATTATGCAGCAAATATTACCCGAAGATGTGGATCAATTAATCATTAATAGTTAATTACTGAAAGAAATATGTTGATCTTTAAAATCAATAATTCTCTCACCAATTATAACTTTAGGATGTAAGGAATTATTGATAACTTTTAGTTCGGGTATTCTATTTTTTTGAACTGTCATAATTACAAAAAAGTTGCCTTTTCCTTGAGCAATAATTTTCTGGTTATAACTATCATAGTTTAGGTCAATCTTGTCAGGGGTAACAAACGTTCCTTTCAGGGTTACGTTTTGCTGACCTTGAATCATAAATGTATTCTTCTCAATGATGACTTTTTCTTTGGTGTTCATGACCCAAATATGATGATTATTTTCATCATCAAATTGATCGAAAATAACGAATAAACCCGGAACCCCTGCAACATTAGAATAGTCAACGGCAAAAGATCGTAACCAATCTTCAGCTTGTAAACTAACAATACCTGACCCATCTTTTCTAGACTCAAAATACACCGGTTTCATGGTTAATCTCTGGGCATTTTTCTGAATAATAACATTTTCATTCTCTGGTTTGTTGTTACTTTCTCCTGCGATCGCCCAATTTTCTCCTAACCCCCAAATGCGGAAACTTCCCGCATCGGGAAAAGACCAAGACTTATTCAAATGTTCTCGCTTCCCATAAATACTGGCCACAAAATCATCCTTATTTTTCCACTGATTACGAAACACATAAAATCCCTTGTTACTATCTACTAAAACGTTATCAAAAATCTTAGAAGGATGTTTGCTTGATATGTTCTCAGAATAACTAACTAATAAAAGAACAGCATCTAAACTATTTTTGATACCCCAACTTTTATCGCCATTTTCTCCCCAATAACGATCAAATCCCCACATCACTCCAGGTAAAAATTTAAGAGGAACTAAACCCATTCCCATGGCAAACAATGACCCTCCTGGATAATATCGATGTCGTCCATAACTAGGAATAGGATAACCGTTATCTCTAGGAATAATTCGCATTAAATAGTGAGGTAATAACCAAGCTAAATTAGAATTTTCAGTGGCAAAATTTTTTCCTTGCACATGGTAATAAGCTGTGAAAAAAGGAAATAAAGTTAGGATCAATGGTTCGGTGGTGTAGTGATCTCCTTCTATCCCGAAACCCTTATCTCCGATCGCCGTTTCCAAGTAACGGATAATATTCCGTTCTGCAATGGTTAAGAGGGATTCAATGGGGATTTTTGGGGAAAATTTGGCTTCTGGTTCCTTTAAAATAGCTAATGCTGCTAATCCTGCTGCCCCTCTTGCCCTAGCGTTCCAGTTACTCCATGCGGTCGGGTTCCATCCTTTGTCTGGGGTTCCCTCGATCAACAATTGCGCTTGTTGAGCCAGCCAATTTGACACAGTTAGGCGATTATCATTGTCCCAATCACCATAACATAAATCATAAGCGATCGCTACCCCAGCCACCACTGGTGACAGTTCAAATAAGCGAGGATAAGAGGAGTTTATAGCGGTTTTGACCACTGTCCAAGCATCAGCAGCTTGGTTAGGGTTTTCTTCAATTAATGCCAGAAAACACTGTCCTGCTGCGTGATATCCTGCATTGGGAACATAACCATCATAGGTAACAAGTTCGTCTAGGGTTTCTTTTAATTTATGGATGATTGTTTTGCCAATTTTTCTGTTTGCTTTTGTTCTTAATTCTGGCAGGGTTTCTTCTCGAAATAGTAGGCGAGGATGTTGTTGAGGTTGAATCGGTTTATGATAGGTTAACGGTTGAGGATATAGGGGTTTTTTTCTAGCAAAAGCCTTTCCTTGGAGCGGTTTATTGTTAAAATTCCCTTGATACTGACCGACTAAAGTATTATCATTTTTTTGTATTAGTTCAATCTGATAATTTGCCTTTCCTGATAAAGATAACCAAGGATCTTTATTGATAGTTAAATCAACCTCTAACATCCATTGATGATGAGATTGATGGATAGTAACAGTTCCTTGATGTTCTCCTTGATTAAATTCGGGAGCAAATCCCCAAATTTCAGATTGACAATCATTATTGTCACAAATCAAATCAAGGACAATATCTGCATAGGTAATCTCTTGGTTTGAGTTCTTCCAAAGTGCTTTTTCTAAGGTAATACTAATCTTAGCTGAGAGAAAAGGAACAGAGGATAAAGTGGGGGTAGAAAGTCCCACTACTATCCAATAAACTATCAAAATTATGACCAAAAATAATCGAGTTTTAATCATCAAACAAAGGTGAAATTATCACTGGTTAAATTCAAGTTATTATTATCCTTAACAATACCAATTAACTCATCTTCCCCTCCAGCTACTTTCAAAAAGATGCCTTGATCATTAGTTGCAAAAGGAGAAGCCCCCAGGTAATAGTGAGCGATGCTTCCATGTAATTGAATCCTATCATGATTAACATCAAAATCAGCAATTTCTAAATAATCTTCTTGTCCATGGTTGTCATAAAAAGATTCCATACTATTACCTAGAGTAAAGACATCTGAATTAACGCTGGCCAGTTGAGAATCACTCGCTCCCGTTAAAGGATCAACCCTTGTTCCCGATAGGGTTCCTGCTGCTTCAATGGCTAGAAAAGTGATATTTTCAGTGATGTGATTGGTTTCACTATCTTGACTGGTATCTTCTTCGATCATGATTTGAACATTCCCATTGGTCAGGTTTTGATAGCGTAGCCCCGCAGGATCAGGACCATCAAAAGTCGCAATATTTCCTAACAATTTAGGTGCATTATCGAAGATATTTCCAAAGTCAATGGTATGCCAGTCATGGGTGACTTGATCCCCAGTATTACCTGCCATGAAATCATTACCGTCCCAAGAGCCTTGACCGGGGGAAATAGCCAACCAGGCAATGGTTTCTAGTCCATGTCCACTAGACTTATAGGCTTCTTCTTCTTCCAAAGCCACCTCAAATCCATGGTTGGTTATATTATTTTGACGAGTTCGTACAAAGGTGGGATCGTTATCGGTTTGAACTTGCGTTAAGACAACAGGAGTCTCAGCAAAGTCATACTCAAAGTTAACGGTTGCCCACGCTTCTGTGGTAATGGCATTAGTGTTAATTCGTCCCACTTCTATGATCGTACCGTCTGAAAGTTCCCAAACCCCTTCTTCAACCACTAAGAAACTAAAGGTTTCTGTCGTATGCCAACCATTATGAGATTGACCATTAATTAAAGTGGTTTCTTGAACTTGAGCCGAAAAGCGATCGCCTTGAATATCAGTAATTCTGATTGTGGAGGGATCAGAACCATTATAGGATAAAGGTTGAGCAAAAATTAGAGGATTCTCAAAGTTATGCTCAAATAAAATGGTTTGACTTTCATGGTTTAAGTTAGTAATTTGACCAATTTCAGCCATGGTCATAGTATCACCAACTAGGGATCCTTGTAACGCACCGCCCTCTTCGTTGGATGTTGTTTCGGAACTTGCTTGGGATGCAGCCATATCTAAGATGGCAGTTCCTAATTTTTGGACGTTTAATAATTTCCCTGTATAGTCAGGTTGATTAACAACATCGTCTCCTTGTGAGAGTAAGTCTCGAATTTCAGCTAAGCTTAATTTCCGCCCCAACTCTTGTTCAGCCAATTGTTGAGCGATCGCCACTGCCCCTGCCACTTGGGGAGCGGCCATACTGCTTCCCGATAGAGTGGCAGTTCCTCCATTTCTATTGGCTGCTGTAATACTCACACCCGGAGCAAAAGCATCGGTTAAATCGGGATGATGTTGAGAAAAGGAAGAAA
>JASJBX010000239.1 GCA_030066295.1 Crocosphaera sp. | reverse complement strand
GATACGACGGGTTTAAACCCGTCGTATCCTTTTTCTCTCTCGCTTAAAAGACAATGGTTTTCATGCTCCCGTTTTGTTTTCGGTAAGTTTCCAGGAACAGTGAGACATAACAAAAATGAGAAAGAGGCCCAGATTTTGTTAAATACATTATCATTAATTTAAGGAATCATTCAGACCATAACACAGTAACGACATTTCAACTGTCGTTCTTTTGTTAATTGCACTTATTCATCCCCAATTTTTGAATGTTAGACCAGATTCTTGACTCTTCTCTCGCTCTCAGTCTCAAAACCCCTATCTTATTGATCATTTTAATCGCCCTAGAAGCGGTGTTATCGGCTGACAATGCCATTGCCTTAGCCGCCATTGCCCAAGGGCTAAAAAGCCCTAAACTACAACGCTCAGCCCTAAATGTGGGGTTAGTGGTGGCCTACGTGCTACGAATGTCGTTGATTTTAACAGCCACCTGGGTGGTGAAATTTTGGCAGTTTGAACTGTTGGGGGCGATCTATCTCCTCTGGTTAGTGTTCAATTACTTTACTTCCCAAGAGAATGAAAATCATCATCATCATGGTCCAGAGTTCACCTCCCTGTGGCAAGCCATTCCCTTGATCGCCATTACCGATCTCGCCTTTTCCTTGGATAGTGTGACCACAGCGATCGCCATAGCGGATGAAGTTTGGTTGATTTTGGTCGGGGGAACCATCGGCGTGATCACCCTGCGATTTTTGGCAGAATTATTCATCCGTTGGTTACAAGAATATACCTATCTCGAAGATGCAGGATTTATTACCGTTGGTTTTGTGGGATTACGATTATTAGTCAGGGTGATTAATCCCGAATGGGTTCCCCCTGAATGGTTAATGATTACCACCATCGCCTTAATCTTTGCTTGGGGCTTTTCTAAGCGTAACCCAGAACAAAGGGATGAGGTTGAAATTTCTGTGGAATCTATAGACAATCAAATTAGTAAGGAACCGGAAAAAATTTCTTCCTAAACCCAGATAGTCGTTACTTGTTTTCTTGAATATGACCGTACAAACCACCATCTCCCGTCAATCCAACCCGACGACCCCTTTGACTTGCGATCTCGCGATCGTTGGCGGTGGTATCGTCGGAGCGACCTTAGCCTTAAGCCTCAAAGACTCAGGGTTGAAGATCAAGCTCATTGAGGTGCAGTCCCTAGAAAAAGTGGCTTCGAGGGGGCGTGCTTATGCTCTGTCTCTGCTATCTGGGAAGATTTTTGATGCCATTGGGGTCTGGTCGGAAATATTGCCCCAGATTGGTAAATTTCGCCATATCCGTCTTTCAGATGCGGATTATCCTCAGGTGGTGACCTTTGAAACGGGGGATCTCGGAACAGACTATTTAGGCTATGTGGGGGATCATGGAGTCATTTTACGGACCTTACAAAAGGCGATCGCTGATTGTCCTCATATCGAATGGATCTGTCCGGCTCAAGTGGTGGATGTCAACTATGGTGAGACGGAAGCGGTGGTCACGGTGGAAAAGGACGGCATCAGCCAACGGTTACACAGCAAGCTGGTGATCGGGGCTGACGGACCGCGCTCGTTCATTCGTTCTCTGGCCCAGATTAAAACCCAAGGTTGGAAATACTGGCAGTCTTGTGTGACCTTTACCATCGAACATACAGCCCCCCGCAACGATATTGCCTTTGAGCGGTTTTGCTACAGTGGGCCAATGGGGATTTTACCTTTACCCGGAAACCGTTGTCAGATCGTTTGGACTGCCCCCCACGCCCAAGCTCAAGAATTGTTAGGCTTAGATCAGCAGGAATTTTTAGAGAAGTTACAAGAACGGACTCAAGGATCATTAGGTAAGATTACCTTAGACAGCGATCGCTATCTATTCCCTGTTCAGTTGATGCAAAGCGATCGTTACACCCAGTCTCGACTGGCCTTGGTGGGGGACGCAGCCCATTGTTGTCATCCGGTAGGGGGACAAGGGTTAAATCTCGGCATCAGAGACGCTGCGGCTTTAGCAGAAGTGATTGGCCAAGCGCACCAAAAAGGAGAAGATATCGGGGATATTAAGGTATTAAAACGCTATGAACGTTGGCGAAAATGGGAAAATTGGCTGATTTTAGGGTTCACAGACTTTTTAGACCGCTTCTTTTCCAATCAAATCCTGGCGTTCATGGTCATTCGTCGTTTGGGGTTAAGGTTGATGATAGGGGTATCACCGTTGAAAAAGTTAGCCCTACAGTTGATGACAGGGTTACTAGGAAAACGACCCCTTGCCATTGTGAACTACCCCAACGGTGATTAGAAATTTTGACAATCTCCCATTACAATCTGCAATTTAACGGGAGATTCTTGCCTCTTTGATTTTGCCGCTTAATCTCTAATTGTCAACTCTAATCTTCGACGGTATGACCGGCTTCGGTGATAATTTCTTTAATGATTTCTGTCGAAGCATCCGTGTCTACCGTGACCATTTTTGAGTCTACATCAATGGAAACTTTGGCATCTGGTTTTTGCCCTTCAATCGCTTTGGTAATGGTCTTAGCACAGGCCCCACAAGCAATACTGGGAACTTTTAAAGTGATGGTCATAACAAATACATTAAGTGAACATACTTTGACCCTCTGATCATAATTTTATCAGGGTTAAAGTTGGCATACTTTAACAAAAAGTTTGTTTTGAGTCAGAGTTATTGACCGGCCTTTTTTAAGGCGTTAATTTCGGCCAAAGCAGCGTCAGAAGCGGTTTTTTCCCCCATTTCTTCCCAGATTTCTGCTGCCTTTTGGAAATCAGCGATCGCTTTTTCTTTTTCCCCGAGATCAATCAAAGCTAAGCCTCGGTTATAATAGGCTTCCCCATATAAGGGATCGATGGTGACAGCTTCCGTAAAGTCAATTTTCGCTAATTCTGGGCTTCCTGAGTTAAGATGAGCCAATCCTAAGTTATTTTGAGCAAAAGCATCGTTAGGATTAATTTTTAAAGCTTTTTCATAGTCAGCGATCGCTTTTTCGTCTTCTCCCAGTTGTAGATACACATTGCCTCGGTTAACATAAGCTTGAACCATCTGGGGATCTAATTTCAAAGCAGTGGTAAAGTCGGCCAACGCTTGTTCAAACTGGCCTAAACTGCTATAAGCAAAACCTCGATTAAAATAAGCGTTGATGTCTTGGGGATTTTCGGCAAGAACTTGATTAAAGTCGTCTAAAGCTCCTTGATAATTACCATTTCGGCTTTTTTCAATTCCTTGTTGCACCATTTCTATCGTATCTACCGTTAACACCGATGACTCGACGGGAACCGAAGCAGATTGATCCTTACAACCGATCATTACACTGATCACTAACAATAAAAACAAGTAAAAAAAAGGATTCTTGTTTTTATGGGGATATGAAACAGAAAATATCGTAAATCTGACACTTTGAGGCAAATAATTAAACATTGAACTAAATTATGGTTATAAAAAAGGGGTTAATTGGCCACTGGTAACCGTTGAACTGGAACTCTATCCTGACTTTATTCATCTCTAGACATAGAACCGACTCTTTTGTCAACTAGACAAATAAAAGATAAGTAGGTATATTAGCCTAGACGTATATTGTAGGGTGAGGAAGAGTACACCATGAAAAAACTATCATTATCTATCTTGATGATAGCGTTAGCTGCCATACCTGCACAGGCACAAACAGCGACTTATTATGCCTCTCATTATCAAGGACAGAAAACTGCATCAGGCGTACGCTTTAGTAATAGTGCCATGATGGCAGCCCATCCGAGTCTCCCCTTTGGGACAAAAGTTAAAGTGACCAATCGTAGAACTGGCAAAAGTGTGATTGTTCGTATTGTAGATCGCTGTCGTTGTAGTCTGGACTTATCTCAAACAGCCTTTAGAACCATTGGTTCCCTAAAATCGGGTAGAATTCCTGTCAGTATTAAAGTGTTAAATTAATGAAAACTTAAGTTTTTTGGTCTGGGATTATTGAAGATAAAAAAATTGATCGGTGAAGGGGCAATATTCATCTTGCTGCTTTATTCATTTAGAAACCCTGAAACTCTTTTCCGATCTACTTTTGACTTTTGACTTTCGCGTAGCGGTATAGTTCACATTGTTTTTCAGCTAACTTACCAAATGCTAAGATATAATGGGGTAATAGAAATTTTGTCCTAGATGAAATCCCCTTAAGTCGTTGTTATGAGCAATCAACCCGATCGCATTATCGTATTTGATACCACCCTCAGAGACGGGGAACAGTCCCCTGGTGCAAGTTTAACGGTTGAAGAAAAACTTACCATTGCTCGGGCATTAGCACGACTGGGTGTGGATATCATAGAAGCAGGGTTCCCCTACGCCAGTCCAGGGGATTTCGATGCGGTGCAGAAAATTGCTCAAACCGTTGGCACCGAAAATGGTCCGAGAATCTGCGGGTTGGCCAGAGCCACAAAAAACGACATCAAAGCAGCAGGAGAAGCCCTAAAACCGGCCGTTAAATCCCGTATTCACACCTTTATTGCTACCTCCGACATTCATCTTCAGCATAAACTGAAAAAGACCAGAGAGGAAGTCTTAGCCATTGTGCCAGACATGGTAGCCTATGCCAAAACCTTCACCGATGATGTAGAATTCTCTCCAGAAGATGCCGGTCGGAGTGATCCTGAGTTTATGTATCAGGTATTAGAGACAGCGATCGCCGCCGGTGCCACTACGATTAATATTCCTGATACTGTCGGTTACACCACCCCTAGCGAGTTTGGGGCTATCATAAAAGGTATCAAAGATAATGTGTCCAACATCGACCAGGCCATCATCTCAGTCCATGGTCATGATGATCTCGGTTTAGCGGTGGCTAACTTCCTCGAAGCGGTGAAAAATGGAGCCAGACAGCTAGAATGTACCATTAATGGTATTGGTGAACGCGCGGGGAACGCAGCCTTAGAAGAGTTGGTGATGGCTCTCCATGTGCGTCGTCAGTATTTTAACCCCTTTTTGGGTCGTCCCGTTGATTCGACAGAACCCTTAACCAAGATTAACACCAAAGAAATTTACAAAACCTCCCGTCTGGTATCCAACCTAACAGGGATGATTGTACAGCCCAATAAAGCCATTGTGGGGGCAAATGCCTTCGCCCATGAGTCCGGTATCCATCAAGACGGGGTTCTCAAAAATAAGTTAACCTACGAAATTATGGACGCAGAGTCCATCGGCTTAACCAATAATCAGATTGTCCTAGGTAAACTGTCCGGACGGAATGCGTTTCGGACTCGTTTAAGTGAGTTGGGCTTCGAGTTATGCGACAACGACTTAAATAACGCCTTCTTGCGCTTCAAAGAGGTTGCAGACAAGAAAAAAGAAATCACCGACTGGGACTTAGAAGCTATTGTTAATGATGAGATTCAACAAGCACCGGAATTGTTTCGTCTTGAATTAGTACAAGTATCCTGTGGTGATCACGCGGCCCCTACTGCTACGGTTACCCTGAGAAACCCCGAAGGGAAAGAGTTAACCGATGCTGCTATTGGTACCGGGCCTGTGGATGCAGTGTACAAGGCCATCAACCGTGTGGTGAATGTTCCCAATGAGTTGATCGAGTTTTCGGTGAAGTCGGTAACTGCGGGTATCGATGCAATGGGGGAAGTTACCATCCGATTACGTCATCAAGGACGTATATATTCGGGTTACGCAGCTAACACGGACATTATAACCGCTTCTGCCCGTGCTTATATTAGCGCGTTAAATCGGCTTTATGGGGCGATGCAAGAACAAGCCAGACTTCACCCTTCTGAACCTGTTTTGAGGGAGCAGAGTGTCTGATTTATCCTAATGTCGGGCAGAATCCCCCATCCTTTCAGAAGGTGGGGATGAATGACCGACCAAAAATAAACGGACGTAGCTTATCTCGCTCACGGCTTTTTAGTGATTGTCGGAGCAGAAAATATTGGGATGAAATTGAAAAAGTTTGGGTTGATAGAGACATTTCTGCTGCTATCAACCTTAAAAGAGTCGGGCTGGAACTGTTCCC
>JASJBX010000238.1 GCA_030066295.1 Crocosphaera sp. | reverse complement strand
GAACGTTGGCTAGGATCGATGTATTTTCCTTGGGAACGCTGGTTAATGACTCGTTTGGCTTGTCGAGGTGTTTTTGTGAGAGATAGCCTTACCGCTCAAATTTTGCGGAGATGGTCGATCTCTGTCTATGACCTAGGCAACCCCATGATGGATCATTTTATCGTCAACCCATCTCCCACCTTTCCCTCTGACAGCGAACCCTTAATCATTCTCCTCTTACCAGGGTCGAGAATGCCCGAAGCCCAACATAACTGGCAATTAATCCTCCAAGGGGTTCAAAGCCTCAGAGAAGCCCTTTCTGAGCGATCGCTGTTATGTTTAGCCGCCATTACCCCCAGTTTCAACACCGTCCCGTTTCAAGAAGATTTGAGCGATCAAGGTTGGACGAAAACAGTCAACTATCCCGAAAATTTAGCGATCGCCGATCCTCAAGCTATTTCCTTTACTCAGGGTCACGCTACTGTCATACTCACCCAACAAGCCTATCAAACTTGTTTACAATTGGCCCATGTTGGTCTGGCCATGGCTGGGACAGCCACAGAACAATTTGTCGGGTTAGGGAAACCTGTCATTACCTTCCCTGGAAACGGTCCCCAGTTCACTCGCAAATTTGCCCAAGATCAAACCCGTCTCCTCGGTTGTTCGGTTATCTTGGTCGATACCCCCCAACAGGTAGGCAATAGCTTAACTCAATTAATGAGTGATGCCCAACAACTACAAACGATTACTAAGAATGGTCAACAACGCCTGGGTCTTCCGGGGGCTGCTGAACGCATTGCCCATTGTCTAATGAACGAGTGTTTCAGTGGCGAAACAAGACATCTGCAACCTTAATAATATCTTTCATTTCTGGGACATCATGAACTCGTAAAATATCCGTTTTAGAAGCGATCGCATGGCAACAAGCGGCTGCGGTTCCCCACACTCTTTTTTTCGGGTCTTTTTCCTCTAAAATATGACCAATAAAACTTTTACGAGACACTCCGACCAAGATAGGACAGTTTAACTCCTGAAACCGAGATAACTGTTTTAATAAATCTATATTTTGTGGATAAGTTTTAGCGAAGCCAATACCTGGATCAATAATAATTTTATTCGGAGCAATTCCTGCTTCAATGGCTTTTTTTATTTGACAATTTAACCATTGTCTGATCTCATTAACCAAGTCTTGATAATCGGTTTTTTGCTGCATGGTTTTGGGTGTTCCTCGAATGTGCATAATAATCAGAGGAACCTGCAAACTTGCTACCGTTGCAAACATTTTTGTATCAAAAGTTCCCCCAGAAATATCATTAACCATATCTGCCCCTGCTTTAATAGCGGCTTCAGCAACCTGGGATCTTGTGGTATCAATAGAAATAGGAATAGAACTGCTTTGACGTAACGCTTTAATAATAGGAATAACTCGGTTTAACTCTTCTTCTAGAGTAATTTCTTCAGCCCCGGGACGAGTAGACTGTCCCCCAATATCAATAATATCTGCACCAGCTTCAATCATCTTTTTAGCTTGTTCTAACGCAGTTTCAAGACTGTTATAGTCTCCCCCATCACTAAAACTATCGGGGGTAACGTTCAATATTCCCATTAAATAAGTGCGTTTTCCCCAGTCAAAAGTATGTTCTCGAATGTTTAAAGGATTCATGATTATGATTAATTAAAGCCGTAGAGGTTAAAGACCGTTAACCCCTACCAGTTAAAATAGTTATTGATAGTTAACAATGCGGGCAAAATTAACCGGATCTAAACTTGCGCCCCCAACTAAAGCCCCATCAATATCTGACTGCTTCATGATTTCATCTATATTATTAGGTTTCACCGAACCCCCGTACTGAATGGTGACCTTTTGATTAGATAATTGCTCACGAATAACCTTAATAATACGGTTAGCTTCTTCGGCATCGCAAGTATCTCCGGTACCGATGGCCCAGATGGGTTCATAGGCGATGACTAGTTTGCTTTGATCCACATCCACTAACCCTTTTTGCAACTGATTGATAATCACGCTTTCCGCTTCTCCTGCGTCCCGTTGTTGCTTGGTTTCTCCCACACAGAGAATAGGGGTTAAGCCGTGACGTTGGGCAGTAATCACTCGTAAATTAGCTGTTTCGTCCGTTTCCCCGAAATATTGACGGCGTTCACTGTGACCAATGACCACATAGTCTACCCCTAACTCGGTTAACATCGGGCCAGAAATTTCGCCGGTGTAAGCCCCTTGATCTTCCCAGTGGACGTTTTGGGCCCCTAAACGAACTTTTCCCCCATGCAAGCTTTTGGAGAGGATACTAAGGGCAGTAAAGGGGACACAGAGAACGATCTCTCTGGCTTCGTCTGTCTCTTCCACGTTTGATTTTAATACTGTTAAAAACTCCAAGGCTTCGGCCTGAGTTTTGTGCATTTTCCAGTTACCAGCAATGATAATTTTTCCGACAGCCATTTTCAATAATCTACATCAACAGTTATTTTGCAAACTTCTAGTTTAGTCTGAATGGGGTATCTCTGAATAGGGTTTGGCCAAAATTTGATTTTTTCCGTTTTCTTTGGCTTGATAGAGGGCGCGATCAACTCGTTTGAGGATATCATGATAGGTTTTATCCCCTGGTTGATAAGCATCGATACCAATACTTAGGGTAATAGGAATGGTTTTTCGTTCATGGGTAATAGAAAATTTCTTATATGATAGCCATTACTTTCTAAAATATCTACCAAAAATCTTAAGTTTAATTTATTATCATCGACAATTAAAATTACAAATTCTTTAGTATTAAAAAAGGTCACATAACAGTGTTTAAAATGAGGATTTTTAGAGACTGTTAATCAACAAAATATTAAGACGGTAGGGTAAGCAAATAAGGGTTTTGTTTGGATTACCCATTACCCGAATTTCTCACAAAATCTGCGATCGCAAAACAGAGAACCCTTACAGGAAGTGGGTTTGAAGCGAGCGATCGCAGATTGCCCCAACCAACAGTCTGTTGTCAGATTTTAAGTTAAAATCAACCCGAATTAGACGAAGATAAAAAGATAAATTAATCACTCATTTTTCCAAAAAACTTAGTTAATAAAATCTCTAATAACACGCTTATTGTTTGAATAAAATATGGTATAATTTAATTATTAAAGTAAAGTCCCTCAAAACTCTATACAAAGAAATACTGTCCGAGAGGCGAGATGGAAAACCGAATAAAAGAACAACAATTAGACTTGTTAGCTGATAGAACTTCAACTCAAACTATGAGCAGTAATCAACTAAGATTATGGATACATTCTTGGGCTTATGTTCTCATAAATGCTTTTCGGCAGAACTGTTTAAAAAAGACTTCATTAGCTAAAGCAACTGTGGGAAGAATTCGTCTTAATCTCCTTAAGTTGGGAGCTAGAATAACTATTAGTTGTAGAAGAATTATTATCGCCATAGCTAGTGCTTGTCCTTATCAAGATATTTTAGCAATCGCCCTCCTAAAGAATTAAAACTATTCCTGATACTGGATAAGTAGAATAAGTTTTATTTTATCAAAGATAACTATCATCAATTGTTGACTAACTGAAACTTTTAGCAAGTCCTATTTATCGTGAAAAAAATAAAAAATAAATTTAATTATTCCCTCTTAACTTCAGTTTTTAGAGAATCAAACTAAAATTTTTTATTCACATATCTTCAAATTTCTCTTATTCCTAAAAAATCTCATTTTTTATCTGGCAAATTGGGCTTTCAAATTAATTTGTGAGAAATTCGGGTATCCCCAATAATAACCCGAAGGATAATCAACCCTTAGATTTAAGTCAAAGTGTTTTAAGGAGTGTTTCCCCTATCCATATTGAGTATTTACAAAATATGGGGGTAGCCGCTTCTTTATCCGTTTCTTTAATCAACGAAAAAAATTTATGGGGTTTGATTGCTTGTCATAATTATAATAGTAAATGGGTAGATTACGAAACCCGCAAAGCTTGCGAATTTTTGGGACAATTTATGTCAGTTGAACTATTTAACCGTCAACAAACAGAGTCTAATATTTATCGGCAAGAAGTTAATCAAATTACTTTAAAAATAAAAAATAAAATTAATCAAGAATTCAATAATTTAGAGCAAGTTTTTGCCAATAGCCAAAAACAATTAATCCAATTACTAGAAGCCAAAGGAATTGCCATCTGTTTTCAAGATAAATTAAAAACATTTGGAGAAATACCTCCTCAGTTTTTCGTCGAAATATTACTAAAGTGGCTAAAAGAAAATAATCAAGAAGAAGTGTTTTTTACTGATCAATTGTCAACGGTTTTTCCTGAGGCTAAACTTTACGAAAAAGAAGTCAGTGGATTGTTAACTATTTCCATTTTTCTCAACCGATCATCTTATCATATCTTTTGGTTTCGCCCTGAAATCATTCAAACCGTAAACTGGGCAGGAAATCCGAATAAACCGGTTATTGCTGATAAAAATGGCATCAGATTATCCCCTAGAAAATCCTTTGAATGTTGGAAAGAAACAGTCATAGGTAAATCCTTACCCTGGAAATTTGTAGAAATTGAAGCTGCTAATTTATTGAGAAATACCTTGATGTTGGCGGTGTTAGAATTCTCCCAAGCTGCCTTATTCAAAACGGCTGAAAAAGCAGAAGCTGCTAATCGGGCAAAGAGTGAATTTTTAGCCAATATGAGTCATGAAATTAGAACACCTATGAATGCAATTTTAGGATTTTGTGACTTACTTCAGAGCAAAGTTACTGATGAAAAGTCTCATAATTATCTTGACTCAATTGACAGCAGTGGAAAAGTTTTATTATCATTAATTGATGATATTTTAGATATCTCCAAAATTGAAGCCGGAAAAATAGAGATCGTTTATGAACCGATTAATTTGAGAGCATTAATTTTTGAAATCCAGCAAATTTTTGCAGAAAAGGCCAAACGAAAAAAATTACAACTATTAGTCAAAATTGATGATGAAGTTCCTGATATTATTATTTTGGACGAGATTAGACTGAGACAAATTTTATTTAATTTATTAGGAAATGCCTTAAAATTCACCCAAACAGGTTTCATAATTATCAATGTGAATGGTGAATTATTACAGTGGAAAAATCATCAATATTGTTCCCTAAAAATATCCGTGAAAGACACAGGAATTGGTATTGCTAAAGACCAGCAAAAAAGAGTCTTTGATGTCTTTACCCAAAGCGAAGGACAAAGTAATCGAAAATATGGAGGAACTGGACTAGGATTAAGCATTACTAATCGCTTAACTCATATATTAGGAGGAACCATTAAATTAGAGAGTGAACTGGGAAAAGGTAGCACATTTACCCTATTCTTTCCCCAAGTTAATCTGGGAGAACATAAGGACATCATTTCTACTGAAGAGACGATTAATGTTGATTTCAATCAAATCTCACCCCTGACTATCTTAGTGGTAGATGATGTTGCTTCAAATCGAGAATTACTAACGGAATATTTTTCAGAAACCCATCATAAAATTGTCCTAGCTAATGATGGTCAAGAAGCGATACAAAAAGCAAAAAAATTGGCATTTGATCTAATTTTAATGGATTTACAAATGCCTAATTTAGACGGATATAAAGCTAGTAAAATTCTCAAAGAGCAACAAAAAACAAAAGAAATTCCTATCATTATATTAAGTGCTTATTCCCTAAAAGAAAAGAATATAAAAATTAAAGATGTTAGTGAATTTTTTCTGAAAAAACCAGTTAATCGTATTCAAATTTTATTAGCCTTAAAACAACTTTTTCCCTTTACAAAAATAAAACCTATAACTACTAATCAAGATAATATTCCTAGTTTATTCTCCAGAAAAACAACCATCTCTCCTGAATTGTTAGAAAAACTTAACCAAGAAGAGGTCAAAGTATGGCATCATTTAAAAAACACCATGCTCACCAAAGAATTACGTCAATTTACTGAACGCTTACGACAATGGGGACAAGAATATTATTGTCAGATATTGATAGACTATGCTAACCGTCTAGAAAAGCAGCGACAAGAATTTGATAGTGATAAATTAGTCA
>JASJBX010000237.1 GCA_030066295.1 Crocosphaera sp. | reverse complement strand
CAACGCTCATCAAAGATTATAGTTGGGGATTCTTTTTGCACCGAGTAAAGGTGTTACCGAGAAAGGTGGTGTCCGCACCAAACCGTAAGACTTTGGCTTACCAATCCCTCATTCAAAGACATATTTAACACCTTATGCCAGATTCAATTATGTATCAAGAGGATGGTTTTGTTGTCCTCGAACCCGACCAACCTGAACAAATCTTAAGCCCTCAAGAGTTATTAGAAAAGCTCAAAGCTATCCTCTTAACTCGTCAGGATGATTCACCCAGGGAATTACAAAAATTTACCACAGTGGAAACTCAAGCGGAATATTTGAGGGATAACTTCTGTGATCTCGATATGGGATCTGATAGTTATCTACAATGGTATGTCATTCGCTTGGAAAAATAATGATTACTTTTCATCGTTTTGCGAAGGAACTTCTGCTGGTTGTTCGTATAGCATAACCGGTTGTTTTTGAAGATTATCCGTAATGGGTATCACTTTCTCAATCACCTTGATGAGTTCTTCATAACTAGGAACTTCCGCATTAGCAATATAACCGACAGAAGCCGGAATCATAGGTGGCGCACTGCTTAAGACATTATACAAAGCTTCTTGTTCAATTTGAGGGAGACTGGTGGAGACTAAAATCGAGCCACTGGGAACAGAATGAGTATCTTGATATAAAACACGAAATCTGTTTCCTGAGACAATAGTACGATAACGATTGTATTGTTCAAGGGACATGGCAGCAGCCGCCACTTCTCCCTCAGCAATCCATTCTAAGGCTTGTTTGGGAGTCGCTGCTAAACGGATTTTAGCCAAAGTAAGTCCATAAAGGTTTAATAAGGGAAAATAATAACCAGTCGCCGATCCTGGTTGTCCGAGGGCAACCTCTTTTCCCTTTAATTCAGAAAGTTTTTTTAAGGGACTATCTTGAGCAACGACAAAAATAGAACGGTTGTTCAGCCCTCCTTCTAGGGGTAGGATGGGGATATAGGTGGATTGTTTCGTGGCGATCGCTGCTAATCCAGAAGAGGCGAAAACCAAATCCCAAGCTTTGGTATTAATTTGAGCAACAGCCTGACGTTCATTATAGGTTGGCTCGAACTCGACAATACTATTCAATTCTTTTTCAAGATATCCTTTGAGTTCCCCGTATTGTTCTTCTAATTGTTCATTTTCTCCAAAACTGACCACCCCTATTGTCAGACGAGCGTGAAACGGCTGTCGTGATTGACAACCGAAAAAGGTAAACAGGATTAACAGTAAGTATAAACAACGAAATTTCATGTAAATCATCAATAAAACTTAACCTAATAAAACTTGATTGATTCTTTTCGTCTGCTCAGTGTTACGATGAGAGTTTTAGTCATTTTCTGGGCATACTACTATCATAATAAGCCCTAGACTAACTTCATAGAAGACTATAACTTTATTTTCAGCAATCTTCTTAATGTTTATGGATGATGCCTCCTAAAGTTTAAGCCATCTCTAGGCTTCTTCTTCAGAGTTTGTTGTGATTATGGGTTAATTTATTGATATTTTATTGTATTTCCTTACGCTTCTTAGGCTAAAACAATGCTCAAAGACAACCATCTGCTCAAGAATCTTAACATTGCCACCAAATTAAATATTCTGTTGACTGTTATTGCTGTCATTACTGTATTTTTAAGTGGCGGGGTTTTATCGTTAATTTTGGCTCACAATTCCGAAAGAGTGGTCACTGATAAAGCCTTAGTCCTCATGGAAACCATGAGTGCTGTTCGTAATTATACTAGTACCAAAGTTAATCCAGAATTAGCAGCCCGATTAGAAACAGATAATCAATTTTTACCCCAAACGGTTCCCGCTTTTTCGGCCCGAGAAGTTTTTGAATATTTTCGGGAACAAGGGGGTTATAAAGACTTTTTCTATAAAGAAGCTACCTTAAACCCCACCAATTTACGGGACAAAGCTGATAAATTTGAAGCCGAAATTGTGGAGAAGTTTCGTAATAATAGAGAGCTTAATCAAACCTCTGGATTTCGTTCTTTTAGTAGTGGAGATATTTTCTATATTGCTCGTCCCCTAGAAGTTTCAAAAGAAAGTTGTTTACGCTGTCATAGTACCCCTGACGTTGCTCCCAAGAGTCTCTTAACGACTTATGGTAGAGAAAATGGGTTTAATTGGAAATTACATGAAATTATTGGGGCGCAAATGATTTTAGTTCCGGCTACAGCCATTTTTGAAAGTGCTAAAAGACTACAAGTTTCTGTGACCAGCATTTTGATGGGTTGTTTAGCTTTAGCGATTCTGTTAATTAACTTCTTCTTAAGATTTAGTGTTACCACCCCTTTAAAGAAAATGGCGCAGTTAGCCCAGCGCATTAGTACAGGGGATTTAAGTCAAGAATTCAGTCATCCTTACAATGATGAAATGGGAATGTTAGCTGCTTCTTTAAACCGAATGAAAGTTAGTTTAGATATTGCCATGGAAATGTTAAGTTCTGATACCGAATAATTCTCAACAATAATTAAAGTGGGAAAGTCACAGGACCCTAAAATAACTTAACCTGGATGAGCTAAATCATTCTATTGAGCCGCAACTTTCCCAAAACCTTACGGTTGAGTCAAACAGAGTTTAAGATTAACGACGGGGAACCTTGGCTAAATAATCCAGGTTTCCGGTGGCTACTCTGGGAGTTGTGGTACCTCTAGCACTAGAAATGCTACGGGCTGCTGCTAAGAAGTTAGCGGGATCACCAGCTTTAAGTTGCTTGTCTTGGGGAACAAAACGACGGATTTCGTTTTGCCAGACGATTTGAGGGAAGCCCAAAATACCGCGATAGTAGCTATCGTAACGGGGAGATTTAAGGTTAAAGGGTGTTTCACCTTGATCCCGTCCGGGGAGGTTACGACGGCGTTGATAGGGAACGGTGTCATAACCAAAGTTTTCTAGATATTCATCGCTATTGAGTAAGTCATCGATGAAACCGCCGTATCCTTTGGTAGCTACAACGATAGACCAAGCGATTTTTTCCTGTTCGCTATAAACGTCCCGTCCTAATACCCGTTGAACACATTGTTCAACATAACGATAGTTACTGTTTTTTTCGTAGAAACTGGTGACGAAGGTATTAGAAAGGAGTAAACCACGGATAAAGTCCCGTACGGTGATTTGTCCGTTACGAAGTTGCGACTCCAAGAAGCGTTCTCTGTCCCATTTAAACGCATGGAAAAAGATTTGACGATAAGCGGCTTCGATTAAAATATCCATGTCCCCAGGAGAGAGAACATTTTCAGTGGTAAAGATGGTGGGCTGGTCATCTCCGGGTACAACGTATCCTTCTACCCGCACATTTTGAGATTTGGGTACGTAATTTATAAGAGGAAGAGCCAAGTTTGAACCTCCGTTATTTTACAAAGTCTTAAAAACTGTAATCCTAATCATAAGCGAGTTGGGGACACTAGGCGGTCAAATATTAACAATTGTTACAAGAAACATAGAAATGTCTGAGTATAGAGAGGACGGAGTCCGAAAAATTTTGTAAGATCAAAAAAGAGGCATTATTGCTTAATGCCTCGAGAAATCAATCCCAGGAAATGTTATCGTTATCGTTTCAACTTATAGAGGACAGCCCCCAGAGGAGGAACGGTAATTTCTAGGGCATAGGGCCAAGGTGCATCATTCCATGGACGAGCTTCGATGACGGTAGGGTTAGAAACACCACTACCCCAATAAACTTGGGAGTCAGAGTTAATTAACTCCACATATTCTCCAGGTTGATGCAACCCAACCCAATAATATTCGTAGACATAGGGTTTAAAGTTGCAGACAGCCACGATAGTGTCCCCAGAGGCTGGATCACGGCGAATGAAAGAAATTAAGCCTCTGGGCGCGTCATTGGCTTCGATCCACTCGAACCCTTCACGGGTAAAATCTTCCATATATAAAGCCGGTTCTCGGACATACATTTTATTGAGATCCTGTACCAACCGTTTTAACCCTTTGTGGGGTTCGTATTGCAACAAATACCAGTCAAGATCGAGGAATTCTTGCCATTCAGAGGTTTGGCCAAACTCCATCCCCATAAATAGGGTTTTCTTGCCAGGATGAGCGAACATATAAGTCAATAACGTCCGAACATTGGCCATTTTTTGCCATTCATCCCCAGGCATTTTATTGACTAAATGGCCCTTGAGGTGAACCACTTCATCGTGGGATAAGGCTAACATGAACTTTTCATCAAAAGCGTACCAAATACTAAAGGTCAGCTTATTATGGCAATTGGAACGATGATTCGGATGTTCTTTGAGATATTTGAGGGTATCATTCATCCAGCCCATATTCCACTTGAAGGTAAAGCCCAGTCCCCCTTCGCTGGCCGGTTTCGAGACATTTCCCCAAGCGGTGGAGTCTTCGGCGACGGTAACCACCCCAGGATAGTTATGGGTGATGGTATTATTCAAATGTTGTAAGAAACTAATGGCTTCTAAATGACCATTATCCCCATACTTATTGGGAACCCAGTTTCCTTCTCGACCTTTATCTAATTCGATCATATAAGCCACAGCATCGACGCGAATGCCATCAATATGATACTTATCGAACCAGAATAAAGCACTGGCAATGAGGAAGTTTCTCACTTCGTTGCGTCCGTAGTCAAAGACTAGGGTTCCCCAAGTTTTGATCTCTCCTTTGCGGGGGTCAGCGTATTCGTATAAGGGACCTCCATCAAAATAAGCTAACCCATGCTCATCCTTGGGAAAGTGGCCAGGAACCCAGTCTAAAAGAACTCCGATTCCTGCCTGGTGACATTTATCCACAAAATACATAAAATCTTGAGGGGAACCGTAACGGGAAGTAGGGGCATAGAAACCCACCACTTGATACCCCCAAGATCCGTCAAAGGGATATTCGGTCACAGGGAGTAACTCGATGTGAGTGTAACCCATGTCTTTGACGTAAGGAATGAGTTGTTCGGCGAGTTCGAGATAGTTGAGGTAACGGGCCCCTGGTTTTTGTTCGACAGCAAGGGTGGTTCCTTGTTTGGGAGGGTTATCGTAGCTAGTGTGTAACCATGACCCTAAATGGACTTCATAGACAGACATGGGTTGTTTTTCTGGGTTGGTGCGTTCCCGTTTGTCTATCCACTCTTGATCGTTCCAGGTATAGGTAGACAGATCCGCTACAATAGAAGCCGTTGCCGGACGAACTTCTTGCTGATAGCCGTAGGGATCGGTTTTGTAGACACAGTAATGATGGTGATTTTTGACAGAATATTTATAGAGATCCCCGACTTTCATACCGGGAATAAATAATTCCCAGATTCCCACTTCGGTTCTCTCCATTTTGTTCGCTTCGGGGTTCCAATTATTGAAATCTCCCACCACAGCGACCTCGTAGGCATTTGGTGCCCAGGTAGCAAAATAAACCCCTGAAACTCCATTAATCTCAACCAGATGGGCCCCCATCTTCTCATAAATGCGATGATGATCCCCTTGGCCAAATAAATAATAGTCAAATTCCCCTAGAAGGCGGTTCTGAGCAGTTGCGTTGTCGTTCATCGGCTAGTTGGTGACAGTATTATTTTTATTTTATATTTAACCATTGTTCCCATACTTATTACCTTTTGCCAACTACTTCCTATAACTATAACTTGTATCCTGATTGGCTAATCTTTAGCACAAAACTATTGTACTATAATTATTTAACGATTAAAGCAACTATAAATTCTCTGAAAACCCAGCCAAATACTCCACTTTGATTATGACTAGACCGCCCCACTAAAGCCCAGAGACGGCCTTGAGAATCATAATCGATTTTTACAATATAAACGTCAACACCATTGCTTAACCTACCGATAATTCTACCATTGGGTGTTTCCCGAACATTAAGAGGGGTTCCAGTCGGATCGGTAACTCTACAGATTGGTTCAGCTTTAGCAAAATTAAAGTGAAATTGCCATAAAAATATTAGGGGAAAAAATAAGAGGATTCTAGATAATTGTTGCATGATTGAACGGAACCCCAACTAAATAAAATTATAGTTGGGGATTCTCCCCTGCTGTTACCACGAAG
>JASJBX010000236.1 GCA_030066295.1 Crocosphaera sp. | reverse complement strand
CCCCATCTAAATTAAAAATTTTAGATGGGGACTGCGCGAAACGATTTTGTTCAAGAGAAGGATAATATTAACGTATTCGCTATGTATAAAGCTAGTTTTGGCTATATTTGGGGTTGAAATTTGCTAAAGTCCCATTAATTATAAAATTAATGCTCGAATGACTTGACGGTTAAAATTGTTCATTCCCAAGGTAATGCCCAATGTTAGGCTTGAGCTAATCAGCACAATAATCAAAATTTCCGCAATAATAAGTTGAGTAATAGTAGAGCGACTACATCCCAAGTAAAAATTAGTCTTCATTTCACCTTGTCGCAATCTCAAGGAAAGATTTAAAATGAGGATGATGGCGATCACGGTGATAAAGATAACTAATACAAAAATAGCATTGAGAATATTGCGGATTTTAAAAACTTTTAATAATAACTCTTCAATGGTTTGAGTCGGTTTAACAATTTGACGAATTGACTTTTCTGCTTGATATTTGCCTCGTAATAAAGCCTCTGATTTTTGTGTTTTCGGAATAGCAATAATAGCAGTAAGGGGAAAATCATTTTGATCGCCATGGAAATGGAAAGAATCTAAATTTTCAGCGGTAATTTCATTATATTCTTGTAGTTTTGCATTAGCTGCAATATTTCCTGACTCTTGTTTTAAAATAACATCTGGTGTACCAGACTTAGCTAGATCGAGATGTCCATGTCCTAATCCTTCAATAATCCAAGCGGTTTTCAAATCCACAAAGATCGCTAGATCATCAGCAGTTTGGTTATGCCTGAGAATACCGACTATCTTCATTTTTAAAGGATAAATTCCCCCTATATCAAATAGATTTTGAGGAGAAGAAACAATGCTATCTCCTACTTTTAAACCGAGCTTTTGAGCCACAGAAGCCCCCACAACACATTCGCCCAAAATCCCAAAAAACCTACCTTGTTGAAGACTTAAATTGCGAAACTCAAAATAGTCTAAACTTGTGCCAATAATTGGATGATCTCTGGCTTTAAACTGAAGATAAAGAGGAATTGAATTGGCTAATTTTGTCTGATTAATTTGGCTTATTTCCGCCATAGTGATTTTTTCTGGCGGTTGAGAAGTAAAGTAAAGACTATTAATAGTCAAATCTAAATCACTACCTTTTGCACCGATAATCAAAGGGGTAGATATTGCCCTTGCCATCAACTGTCTTTCGCTCTCTGCCAAAAATAAATTGAGATTGATAGGAAGCGAACCTACCAAAGTTATACAAGAAATTAAGATAGTGGTTTTAAGTTTGTGAAAGGTTAAATATTTCCAAGCCAGATAAATACTATTTAACATTTTCCTCAAGGCTAAATTGTTTTAAATCGATAACTTGATCAAATAAATTTAGTAATTCATAGTCATGAGTTACAGCAATTAAAGTAGCTTCATACTCTTCTAAATAACTAAATAATATTTGCATAATTCTCTGCTTATTAGCTGGATCTAAATTTCCTGTAGCTTCATCTGCAAGTAATAATTTTGGTTGAGTTAATAAAGCCCGACAGATAGCTACTCGTTGCCTTTCTCCTTGAGAAAGATTATTGATAGAACGTTTTAACTTACCTACAATACCAACTTTTTCAGCTAGATGATAAGCATTATCTTTAACTTCTTTAGTTAAAGATAATGCTGGGTTTAAACGATAACAATGAAGAATATTATCAAAGACATTCAAATAATCGATCAATTCAAAATTTTGAAAAATCAAGCCAATATTAGTAATTCTAAACTGTCGGCGACTTTGTTCATTTAGTTGGCTGAGGTTAACTGAATCAATGTTAATGCAGCCTTGACTACAGACTTTAATACCTGCGATTAGATGTAAGAGGGTGGTTTTGCCACATCCACTAGCACCAACAATCACCACTTTTGCCCCCTTCGGAATTATAAGATGGGGAATTTTAAGCTGAAAATCACCTGGTTGATAGTAAAATTGTAAATCATTAATTTCAATCATTGCTACATTGAGATAATTGGGATTTTTGTCCCATAATTAATTGTGAATAATATATTTCTATTTGATTCGAGTCTCTTCTAATAGCTCAATATCAGTAATTTTCCACACACCATTAACAGGAGAAAGAGTGAGTATGGCATCATATTGATTTTGACGATTGTGGCTGTGCCCCCAATGTTCTAATGTCCCAGATGCTATCCATTTGGTTCTAAATGCTACCTTGCCTCCAGAGGAGGCTCTCTCTTTTTTGACCTCAGTAACTTCGACTTTTTTAACTGTGGCTACTGCACCACCTTGATTTTCTAATTCCATTGATTTGTTGGTTTGTAAATAAACATCTGTGAGTAAATCTCCCTCTAAGCTGATGGCTAATTTATCATAAACATCGCTTTCTTCTCGAAAATCAAAGGCCCGATAAATATTTTTTAATAAATGAGAGAAAATTGTTTGAGCTTCTTCTTCAGAAACTTGACCTAAAATAAACTGAGGTTTTTCTAATTTCATTTGGGTAAAGGGATAACTAAAAATACCAATAAATAAGAAAAAAACAGGTATCGCATAGTAATATTTTTTACCTCCGTTATTTTCCTGTTTGTTTTTGAGAATAATTATTAAACTAGCGATTGATAAGATGTGTAATTCCATGATTGTGCCACTATATTCTGCCAAAGTTTGGTGAATATAATCTGCCTTGGCACTCAAATTATTCATTAGTAGATAAGGCAAAGATAAAACAACTGCAATTAGTGATTTAAGACCAATTTTTTTCATATTTCATGAATTTGTAAGAGGAGCAAAAACTTTTAAACTTTTAGGCAAGCATTCAATTTCTACAGAGGTTGGCTCGATTATTTCTCCGTCAATTACGACTTTTTGTAACGGTTGAGTTGTTACTTTGACTCGTTTTGCCCTCAGATGAACTATCTCTTTTCTGTCAGAAGTTGTTTTTAATAGGGCTGAACCAAATAAATTAGCGATCGCCCCTAAGGCTTCTAACTTAGTTGTTTCACTCCCAGCTACACCAATAGTAATATCTAACAAGCCATCATCGACTATGACTTTGCCCCCACCTTGTGCTAAAACCGAAGTGGGAGGAGCCGCATTGGCAATAGTAATAGCTGCTGCTTGAAACTTTTGGATAATTCCCTCTATTTCTAATTTGGCTTCAAAAGGTTCTTGTTCATCTAACTGTTGCCAGCCAGCCATTAAATAAGCTAGGACACCCCATTGGTTTTTGGCGTCTCGATCCGCCTTTTCTACTGTGGCAGCTTCAAAACCAATTCCTGTTAGTAAAATCATAGGTAAACCATTGCATCGAGCGGCATCAACACAACGAGTTATTCCGGCAATGATATTGTCACAAGCACCCCTGATATTAGTTGGTATTCCTAAAGCGACAGAAAAAGCGTTAGCTGTACCTCTAGGAATAATTCCCAGGGGCATATCTCTATTAATTAGTTGATTGGCCACAGCAGAAACGGTACCATCTCCACCGGAAGCAATAATTAAATCTGGATCTGTTTCTAGGGTTTGAGTTGTTAACTGTGCGGCATCAATTTCTGGTGTGGTAAAATGAACATCTAGCTGAAAATGTGGTTTGAGTAGTTGTTTGATTACTTGTAATTCTTGTTGAGCATCACCTTGTCCAGAGACAGGATTAAAGATTAAATGGGCAGTGGGGATAGCTAAATGTTGAATTAATAATTCTGCTGTAGCTAAATTAGTAGCGAGGGGAATATTATTAAGACCACATACACGCAAAAAACTATTTATTTTTGGTTCTTGCTCTTGAAACTTCGCTGAGTCAATCAAAAAAACAACTCCAGCAATGTTCTGATTTAATATTTCTGTTTCCAGAAGGTCGGGATCTAAATCTAACTCTTCCCATTGAAGATGACTAAAAGGTAATTTTTCAATGACTTGGAGAAATTGTTGTTTAATTTTAGGCGTAATTAACTGAAAACGTCTTAAAGTCGCCTCATGTTGGAATATAAATTCGCCCAGCTTATACTGCAAAGTATCATGGGCAAGAAGTAAAATTTTTGTGTTTGTTTTCATAATACTCATTGTTTGTGTTTAGTACAATCAATCTAAAATCTAAAATCATCAAGACTTATTTTCAAATCTGCGGAAAGGAATTATATCTAGATCGAGTCTGACAGGTTCTTGAAGGGTTTGGGAAATTTCTTGAGAAATTAGATCGACTTTCTGTTGAATATTGATCATATCTTCCGCAGGTAGTTTTATTTCTAATTCTAACTGTAGTACGCCATCTCTTGCATAGCGACTTTTTACCGAACGGAATTTTGCTGATCTCGGAAAGAGATTTGGAGCATTTTGTTGCACTTTTAAGACGGTAGGAATGGCGACAGACTTAATATAAAGTTGTCTCAGAGAAAAGCCTAAAGGTTGAAACAAAATTAAGACAAAGAATAAAGATACAACTAAGCCAATACTTGCTTTTTTGAGATTACCATATCCTTGAAAAAGAAAAACTAAACTACCACTGAAGACAATCCCCGCTAAATTTGTGATAAATAGTAGGAATGAACCTCTTACTATGTTGGAGTCCACACCTAGAGAAAAAGCAATTTCAGTTCCTAATTTTCCTAAAGACAACCCAATCCCTAGCACACTCAAAGGCGGAACTAGGGCTACAGAAATGGCTACCCCTGGTAGAGCATTAGTAATACTACGACGAGTATTAGCAAAAGCCGCCGCTGCCCCTGCTGCCAATGCTACACCTAAATCCAGAGAATTGGGCGTGGTTCGACCTAGTATTTCTGAGCCTACTGTTCTTAACCCTAGAAACTCCATGATGAAGTAAGCGATGAAAATGACTAAAATAACCCCTGTGAACAGGGTAAATATGGCTCTTTTTAGCAATTGTGGACTTAGCACCACTAGAGCATAAGCTAAGGTAACAATAGGATTCATCAGTGGGGCAATAATCATCGCACCGATAATTGTCGCAGCACTATTAGTCAGTAAACCCAGAGCTGCGATCACTGTGGCTAAAGCAAGTAGTAAATAGAATTTCAAAGTTGGCAGTGATGCTTCAACGAAAGCCTGATTTAAATCGGTAGCAGAAAGAGGTTGTTCTCGCAGTATACGCAAATCTTGGGTGAGACTAAGCCAATATTCATGGAGACCTTGTTTGAGTTTTACTAGCCAATTCATATAGTTATAAATATAAATTCTTTAATTATTTTGAATCTTTTTTTGTGAAAATGCCTGTTTTAGATTTTTAATATTTTGTTCCATAATAGTCAAAAAATCTCCTCTATCTGGAGTATTCGCCACTGGCGCAAAAACCAAACTATTGATTCCCATTGTTTGTAGTTTTGTAACTGTTTCCGTATTCGGTTTTCCTTCCCACATCATCCATTGTGACGGATGTTTTTGCAGAAGAACTTGCAATTCTTGCCATTGTTGTTCTGTTGGGAACTCTTTTGGCTCCCAATGGACGCTTTCTAGCTTGATTCCATAGCCTTGTTTGAGATAATCATAAACTGGATGGGAGGCGATAAAGTTTTGCTCTGGTTTAATAGCAACTATAGTCTCAATTTGCCGATCTAAATCTAATAAGTCTTGCTCTAAAGCTTGATAATTTGCCCGAAAAGTCTCTTTTTGTTCAGGAATGATTTCTGATAGAGCATCTCGAATGCTTTGAGCTTGTTGGAGTGCAAATTGTAGATTTAACCAAGTAGTAAAAGCAGTCTCAGTATGGGAATGTTCTCCGTCTAAGCCATGACTATGGGTTATAGAAGATTTATTGACAATATATAGCAATCAGGAATGATTTATGAGAATAAAGTCTTTCGTTCTTAAGAGACTGAGTGCGATCGCAAAACTTAGAAGCGATCGCAAAACTTGGAAGCGATCGCAAAACTTAGAGGAATCAAGGGAAAAAAGAGAATAACAATTTAGGAAAATGAACCATACATTGATAACTTAGGAAAATTAAATAAACCTTGATTAATAGTCCAAGAAAAT
>JASJBX010000049.1 GCA_030066295.1 Crocosphaera sp. | reverse complement strand
GTAAACGTCTGAGGAGAGAATCGCCTCTGGGTTAAAGACTGAGAAGACTTTAATGTAAGCGAACTCGTTGAGTCAGAAATCTTATGCAGTGATGCTTAGAGAATCCACGCACTTATAGGGCGTGGAGTATGTCAAACCATTTGAGAGCTTTGGCTCATAACCCGATCTAACACAGTGGGATTTTTCAACACTTCTCCAGTACCTTTGACCACACAGCGTAAGGGATCTTCCGCGATATGGGTAACGATACCGGTTTCGTGGGAGAGGAGAGTATCAATCCCCCGTAATAAAGCTCCACCACCAGCGAGCATGATTCCGCGATCGATGATATCGGCCGCTAATTCTGGGGGGGTGCGCTCTAAGGTCCGTTTAATGGCATCCACAATCACCGCTAAGGGTTCAGCCATGCTTTCTCTAATTTCTTCCCCTTTGATGGTGACAGTCCGAGGCAATCCTGACATCAGATGTAACCCTCGTACTTCCATTTTGGGTTCTTCGTTTTGACGAGTGGGATAGGCAGACGCTAAGCGGATTTTTATTTCTTCGGCGGTCCGTTCCCCGATGACCATGTTATGGACTTTTTTCATGTACTGGATAATGGACTCGGTTAACTCGTCTCCTGCGACTCGGACGGACTCGCTTAACACCCGTCCTTGTAAACTGAGAACGGCAACCTCGGTGGTTCCTCCTCCGATGTCCACGATCATATTTCCGGTGGCTTCTGTCACCGGTAAACCCGCACCTAAAGCTGCTGCAACCGGTTCTTCAATCAGTCCCACGTCCCTGGCCCCGGCTTCTCTAGCAGCATCAATAACGGCGCGTCTTTCTACTTCGGTAATACCGCTAGGAATACCAATCACCATCCGTGGATTGCCTAAGGGACTGCCTTCGTGGGCCCGTTGAATGAATTCTTTGAGCATGATCATGGCACTCAAAAAGTCAGCAATCACACCATCGCGCAACGGACGTAAGGCGACGACGTTACCGGGAGTCCGTCCTAACATTTTCTTTGCTTCTTCCCCAACAGCTAAGGGAATTTTGCGATCTTGATCAATGGCCACTACCGATGGCTCTTCGAGTACAATGCCTTTACCCGATACATAGACTAGGGTGTTAGCGGTCCCTAAATCTATACCCATGTCCCGTGAGAGGGAAAAACGATTAAAAATACCCACGTTTGTTTACGCCCCTTATTATAAAAGACTACTATGACTTAATGATCCACAGGGGATCGAACGGATTTTATTACGTTTCTTTGAGTAAGTCTAGCGATATTAATCAATTTATACTAGAAAACCAATAAACGGTAAGCATAAGTTATCAGTATTGTCATGCTAGACTGAGGCAAGGGTAAGTTTGTTCCTAAAGTTGGGGTGCCACATCAAATTAGCCACTCCTCCTATTAAGCTCTTAATGTTTGGGGTAAAAAGTAACTAAAAGTTCATAATATTAAGAGGTGCTAACTTCTGACTTCATTAACCTATGCCTGTTACTCTCTTACTTGAACAACTGACTGTTCCCCCAGGTCAAAAACTCTTGATTGGTAATCTAGGGTGGACTGAATTTGAGTCCCTTCTCGAAGAACTAGGGGAACATCGATCTTCCCGTATCGCTTATAGTCATGGAACTCTAGAAATTAGAATGCCTACGCCAGAACACGAAGTCGATAAAGAACTGCTCGGTGATTTAGTAAAAATTTTGCTTGATGAGTTAGAAATTGACTGCGAGTGCTTTGGTTCGACTACCTTCAAAGCAGAAAATATGGATAGTGGGATTGAACCCGATCAATGTTTCTACATTCAAAACCACGCCAGAATGCGAGGTAAACGGCGCATTGATCTCAGCCTCGATCCACCTCCAGATTTAGCGATTGAAGTGGATGTCACTTCTAAGACTCAGCTAGATGCCTATGCTAACTTAGGTGTGCCTGAACTCTGGCGATACGAAAAAAATCAACTCAGGATTGACCTGTTGCAAGGAGGTGACTATCGACAAGTTACCACCAGTCCCACATTCGCGAGATTAGCGATTCCTGACTTAGTAGCAGAGGTGTTAGCTCAAAGCAGTGAGATCGGGAGAAGTCCCGCTTTACGAGCCTTTCGCCATAGATTAAAGGAACTGCTTCGCGATAATAAACCGTTTTAGATGGGTTAATAATGTTGACCGATCGCCTTAACACTGAGGCGATAATCACAGTTTGCTTGCTTTAAAACCCATTTCGCATAGGTGTTACTGTTGGGACCGGGGAAGTATCGATAACAGTGATTATGAGGATAAATGAGGGGACTGTTTTCGATGGTTTGGACCAGTTGCTTTGCTAAACTGTCTGTCCAATAGGTTTCACACCAACTTGGCCCATTACCGACCCCACTTTCCGGGTTCATTAAATTTTTATGCAAATGTCCCCAACTGTCTTGACATAAGGAAGGGGTTTGCCATATTTCCCAGCGATCTTTTTGATTTCCCCTAATAACAACATACCAGTAATGAACAGCGATCAAACCAATCATCGGTATTTTGGCTGCTCGTAATTGAACAATTATTCCCATATATTTTTGCTTGTCTTAATTTGATTTGTTTTTACGTTCATTTTCTCCTATGGAATTAATGATATAATACAAAGGTTAGTAAGCGATAAAGTTGAGTGTAAGTTTATGAGCTTAAACGTTGTTAATTTAGTGGGTCGTGCTGGAAAAGATCCAGAAGTTAGATATTTTGAATCAGGGACAGTTTTATGTACTCTAACCATAGCGGTTGATCGTCGTTCTCGTAATAGAGATCAACCGGATTGGTTCAATCTAAAATTTTGGGGTAAAACGGCAGAAATTGCTGCTAATTATGTTAAGAAAGGTAGTTTGATTGGTGTCCAAGGATCATTAGAAATTGAAACTTGGACAGATCGCAACACAGGTGCTAATCGTTCTAGTCCCGTAATTCGAGTCTCTGATTTAAGATTATTAGGTTCTAGACGAGATAATGATCCAAGTTCAATGGGTGGATATTCAGGGGGAGATGATGAATTTTAATGGATAATAAGTGTCTAACTTATCCTAACAGATTACAGTCAAATAAGTAGTATGAATAAAAGTCATATTTAAGGGCTTTATTTGTACTATTTTGTTTTATTTCTAAATTTAGAATAATCAATAATAAAATCATAAAAAACGATTACTATTAAAATGAAAGCTGGAATAGTCAGACGAGCAATGATTAAACCAACTGCAATACTGATGATAATTCCCCAGATACAAGTTTGACGGATAATTTGAAATTTATCCATAAACCGTTGATGTTCATGGGTCTTGATGAAGAGATTTTCTTTAATAAGTTCTTGATAAGTATTGAGATAAATCTGAATTTCTTCGGGAGATTTAGCTGCTAATAAATGAGTTTCTAACCATGCTGTTTCTAAAGACTTGGTTCCCTCATAGATATCGAATATTTCTGTTTTGTGTTCCACAATCTTTCTCTACCCCTTGACATCGGGTTTAACGTATGGATCTAACTCGAACCCATTACAAAATTAAGATAGACTTTCTGTTTTAATTTACGGGACTGACGGGGCTCGAACCCGCAACTTCCGCCGTGACAGGGCGGTGCTCTAACCAGTTGAACTACAGTCCCTTGTTTTTTGAGCCGAATACAATCATAACAAGTTATTCAAAAATTTGTCAAGTGTTTTGGAAAAAAAATTCTCAATCCGTTCTACTCAAGAGCGTAAAGATTGATTATACAAAGGTTAGAGGAGAGTTGAGTCAAAAAAAAGCAGTGATTCTAGAGTCAAGATCACTGCCAACAAGGAGAATTAAGACACAAAGGAGAAAATTGATTGATGAGGAAGTCATCCCAACATAGAGATAGGTCCTTCACTCTCAACGTCATCATCAAACAAACTGCCAACTGTCAATAAATCTGTTGGCTCTGCTGACATTTCTTGGCTCATTTCGCTTGAAGAATCTGTGGTTTGTGGTGTTTCGTCACTCACCAGAGAATGGCGAACTTGATAAAATTCTTTGCCGAGGTTTCTTGCTTGTTCATAGCTTTCAATATCCCCTTGTTCAAAGTAATATTTAGCAGCGAGGCGTAAATCTTCAACCGCTTGTTTTCTATTACCAATTTCTGCTAAGAGAACACCTCGGCTATGATAGGCTTTAGCATAAGTAGAGTCCAAATGTAAGGCTTCTGTGTAGTCTTCTATCGCTCCTGTTTTATCCCCTAATTTTTGATGATTTAATCCCCGTTGATAATAAGCGTCTGCACCTTCTGGGTTACTGCGAATGAGTTGAGAAGCATTTTCAATGTTTTGTAGGGTTTCAACAATCGTTTCAACTGTGTTTAGTTGAGACTCTAGGGAATAAGTAAACTGACTTAATTCGTCTTTTTCTACTTTTAGTCGATTAAAAGCTTCTTGATTAATAGTTATTTTTTCTGATAACTCCTGAGTAATAGTTTGAAACTTTTGATCTTGCTGACTTAAAGTAGTTTCGCTATCTTGTCTCAACTGTTGAAATTGATTGAGAATAACCGACTGATTATTATTCATTTGCTCAGTCATTTGTATCACAGAACTTTGCTGCATTTGAGCTAATTCTACTTTTAGTTGACGACGGTTAGCAATCTGTAAAGCGACTGAGAAAGAAATGGGAATAGCAGCAAACGCAGCATTACCACAAAAAGAACCAACCGCACCCCCAACTAAACCGATACCCGATAATAAATCGAAAATATCAGATAAGTTATTTTTGCTGTTTTCATTGTTTAATTCTTGTTGTTCGACTTGATTTTCCATGATCTTAAATACTGTTATGAGTTGAATTAATACTGAATATTTAGTTTAAATATTCTTCTTCTTGATGGGTTAAAATGGTGCAGTCAGAAGTGGGAGAACAAGCACAAAGTAGAATATATCCTTGATCTAATTCGTCTGGTTTTAAGAAAGATTCAGCCTTTTCTGTTTGTTCAACATTCCCAGAAATAACTTTACCCAAACAATCAAAACAAGAAGCAGCACGACAGGAACAGGGATGTTTAACACCTTGATTTTCGGCAATATCAAGAATAAACTCATTGGTAGCAACCTTAATGGTTTTGTTTAACTGGTGTTTAGGGTTAACTAATGTGACTTTAAAAGAATTGTTATTTTGGCTCATTTTTAGCTCCTTAAATGTTGATAGTGAAATGATTAATTAGAAATTTAAGCACCCAAAATTGTGCAATCGAGTTGAAAAGCAGGTAAGATAAACTTGGCTTCTTCAGGGGTCAAATATGGTTGAATAACTTCCTGAATAATGGGGTAATGAGTTCGTACAAATTTTTCATATCCCACAGCACGAACAATAGTTTGTAACCAGATTAAAAGACCATCTCTTAAACGATCTAAATCATTAATAACCATAGCAGCACTGGTGTATTTAATCGCTTGTTTGCGGTCACGTCTGCAAATTTCTTTGCCATGTTCATCCATGTTATACAAGCAATTATTTTCATTGAGTTCGTGCATTCTTGCATCGACTTCTTCTAAAATTGCCTCTTCGTTTGCTTTGATTTTTTCGTAGGTTTGAACCCGTATATCGACTGATTCTAAATAGTCTTCGATGAACTGTAATTCAGAATCGTTGGCGTAACGTCCATCGGTATCTAAACTTAACTTTGAAAATTGGGTTAACATTGTTATTCCTCAATACAAGAATTAGGGTTTAAATCAATTAAGCATCTTGAATTTTTGCCATATATTCTGATACTTCAATTTGAGTATCTTTGAGTTGAGTGATCATAGTTCGAGTCACTAACTTTCCTTTTTCAACTAAAATAGAGCCATTGATAGGATGGAGAATATTTTCTTTAGCACGACTGCCAATTAAATCTTCAATATTTTCGATTTCACTGACATACATACCTGCAGGAATTTCTACAACAACACCTTCTCCAATAACCCTTGCTTGACAAGCTAAACGAGAACATTTATTCGCAGTAGTAATCACTTCCATGGTGCGAATTTCTCGGCGGTTAACAGGGGATAAACTTTCCATTCCTTCGGTGATGAAAACATGGCAAGTGGAACACATTCCTCGGCCACCGCATTCTTTCCAAACATTTAAGTCTTTAGCTAGTAAACCACTCAAAAGATTATCATTAGTTTCTATATCGACTTGTTGATTGATTGGGTCAAGTTTTACTCTTTTTGCCATGTTTTAATTCTCCTAAATTAGTTATTAATTCTAAGGTTGATTACTACATAATAAGTTCATGATGGTAGGATGATCATGACCTTCTTCTAACCAAGCTTTAACAGGTTTAAGTCTGTCTTTTAAGCCAATAATAAAGGTGTTAGAATTAGCCCCCATGGATTCACAACTCGTTTGAATACAATGCAAATCTTCCCCTGTTAATTTACTAAAGAAAGAACTCATAATTCCAGCTTCTAAAAAGCACATAAAACGTAAATTTTTAGGGGCAAATTGTGCAAAAGGAGAGTTAGAAATTTTAGGAACCAGGAAGCCATTTTGATAATATTTTAGGTCAATATCTAGGGTTCCCCAACCATGAGTTTTCCAGCATTCTTTTAAAGATTGGATGAATTGGATCATCTCTATTTCTGCTAAGGATTTTCCATAATATTCCCCTAATTCTTCGGCAAATCGCTGATAGAAATTTCTGCCCCACCAACGACCACAACTAAATAAGGCAACACTACTTCCGGCTCCTAGTTCGTCTTCTAAGGTGGCATAAAGTGCTTCTAATAAGGGTTGAGGTAAGGCTAATAAACGGGAACCACTACGGTTCTCTAATAAGCCAAATTCAAAGTCTCCTTGTAGATAAGCATCGTGAGAGAAATAATTGCCTTTCAAGGAAGATTTTTCGACTAAATTAGCGACATCAATCATGTTCTTTATTCTCCTACCATTAAGGTTTCAGATTGAGATTTTGTTTCTAATAATGTTACTTTTGCTTGTTCGAGAAAAGGATTTAAAAGTAACATTTGCTCTGAAGACAGCATTTCTTCTAAGCCTTGTTTTAAATTCTCAAAAATATGGGTTTCAATGGTTACCATGTCTTGAGCTTGAACAATATCTGTCAGCCATTCTAAAAGGCGGTGTCTGAAATAATCAGGGTTATTTAATAACATAGCCATAGCAGCATAACGCATCACTGAAATCCAATGTTTTAAGCCTTTTTCGAGATGTTGGCTATTCTCACTGGGAAAAGATTCTACTAAATTGTCAGCAATGAATTGAAAAATAGGAACCTCTTGATCTCTTAAAAGTTTATAGATTTTTAAGCGTTCTTTAAGGGAGTTTGCACTATTTTTAAGGGTGTTCAAATCTGAAGAAGAAAGATAGTGATCTTCTGCTTGATAGAATAAGATTTCAAAGTCTTTTTGCATGATATTTTCTCTAAAATAAATCAGATAAGTTGTCTAAATCCAAATCTTTAGAAGATAAATTGTCTAAATTAACAGACGATGAATTGTTAGAAATTGGTGCAACATTAGGAAGCCCTTTCCACTCTATTTCTTGACAGAATTTTTTAACTGATAAACTCAATAAAGATGCCTTAGAATGTTGAATAGATGGGGATAAAGGAACTCGCTTTTGTTTTCCTGCCCAATTGGAACGTAACAGAAATGATTGTAAGTTTAAGGACAATAAAGAGTCAGTTTCTTGTTGCGTTTCAGTAACATTAGGTAACTCTAAATCGATGGACTCTCCTGTCCAATTATAGGTACGAAAAAAATCATAAACACTGATACTAGACCATGTTTTTCTACTCATCATTTAAGATACTCCCCATGGTGTAGTTTCTTTTCAATATCCTTAGCTAAGGCTCCCTCATTTAACCAGAAAGTTGCAGCATCAATACGGTCTTTTTTGCCCACCAAAAACTTACAATAAGTTTCACCCATCGCATAGCATTGAATCTCAATTGCATTCAAGTCTTTTTTCACTAAATTACTAAAAAATCCGGCTAGTAATCCCGCATAAATATGACAAACTGGTTTACCTACATCTCCCAAGGTTCGAGCAACCGCAGAGTCAAAAATATTGACAAACATAAAGCCATTTTTCTGCTCACTCATATCCACTTCCCAGTTACCCCAACCTTGTGCAGTAAAAGGCCACCACCAAGCTTCTAAAACATAGTTGAGATTCATCTGATTAAGAGGTTTTGTATAGTCATATTCAGAATAAAGCCATTGTCGAAAAAAGTCGGCATCCCGTTTGCCCCATTCTTTACCAATGTTATAAGTAACAACCCCAGCAGCACTACCAATTTCCTCTTCTAGTCCTTCAATTAATCCTAGAATAAAATCCTCACTGGTGAGAATATTCCGAGATTCATTCCAATCAACAATGGTTCCTGTTTCTGTTTGAAAAGAGAAGAAGTCTTCTAAAGCATAATGGTGATGTCGTTGAGGGTATTTCTTTTTTAAGGGATGCTCAAATTTCGTGATTAACTGTTGCGTTTCTTGTTTGCTGTCACTTGAGGTGAAAACCATTTTATATAAACCTCAATATTTTATCGAATGTGATTTCATTGTAGGTAGATAATATGGGGCTTTCCTCTGTAGTTATGGGGAAATTACCAGGTTTTTTCACCTAAGTTTTAGTAGTTGTACGGACTCATGAGCAAAAAAGACCAAAATCAGTTATAAAAAATAAACAAGATTACGGTTTAATAACAATCATTCAGGGTTATTATGCAACTATTAGGGTCTTTAGAGGAAACCTTGGAACATTCGGTGACGTTGCTTCGCCTGATGTTAGAATCTGTATCGGTGGTGTGCGTTGTCTGTGGGTTCGCTGCAGCCATCCGTTGTGTGGTGATTGGTTGTCGTTCTCGTTCTTTTCCCTTTTTAGAAGTGCGTTTGCGCTTTGGGTCCTGGTTAGCTTTGGCCTTAGAGTTTCAACTGGGTTCAGATGTGCTAAGCACTACCATTGCACCGTCATTTCAAGCATTGGGAAAATTGGGGGCTATTGCTATCATTCGGACTTTTTTGAACTATTTTCTCACTCAAGAATTAGAAGTTGAACAACGGCTCAAAGAGCAAAAAAAAACCAAAACCGATAAAATTAAATAAGATAAGGAGTTGTCTGGGATTTAACCATGAAAGCAGTTTTCACATCAATAGATTAATGATCAAAATATAAATTTTTCCCACACCCAACTTGACTAGAAGATTGATACACCCAACTGAAAACCACCATGAACCCACCCCATCAATGGACAATTTATAAAGAATTTCGTTTTGAAGCAGCCCACCGACTTCCTCACCATCAGGGTAAATGTAGTCGTCTTCATGGTCATAGTTGGGTCGGACGGGTGTACGTGAGTAGCGATCACCTGGAATCCACTGGGCCCAAACAAGGGATGGTAATGGATTTTGGAGATATTAGTAATTATATTGATCCCTTGGTGGAAACTTATCTCGATCATTACTATCTCAACGAAACCACCGGGTTAGAAAGTCCCACCAGTGAGGCGATCGCACAATGGATTTTTGAAAAATTGGCAGCCGCCAAACTTCCAGGACTGTGTATGGTAGAAATACGAGAAACTTGTACCTCTGGGGCCCAATATCGTCGCAGCCATCAATAAATTGTCCAAATTTAATGCTTTGCTTACAATGAAAGCACGGAAAATTCTTACCCTATCCATTGAACATGGAAATTCTTTGTACTCGTCCAGAATGCGCTCATCCTCAAAATTCTTTTGCTGATCTTGATGATCCTTCAAAATTTAAAACAGTTCAACAAAAATATTGTACCAGTTGCGGAATGCCCCTAATTTTAGGGGGCCGTTATGTGCCGTCTAAATTATTGGGAAAAGGGGGGTTTGGTGCTGCTTTTTTAGCGAAAGATCGCTTTACTCCTACCATGCGCTTATGTGTGGTAAAACAGTTTCAACCGGAAGGAAACTTAAATGCTCAAGCTTTAGCGATCGCTCAACAATTGTTTGAACGGGAGGCTATTATTTTAGAAGATTTAGGTAGTAAGCATCCGCAAATTCCCCAATTATATGCTTTTTTTCCTTTAGTGGTTCCGAATCATATTACTAAGGAAGAAGAACAGTTTTTTTATTTAGTTCAAGAATTAATTGATGGGGAAGATTTAGAAACGGAACTTAAAAGAAAGGGGATTTTTCTTGAAAGTGAAATTGTAGAAGTTTTACACGAAATTTTGTTGGTTTTACAGTTTATCCATGATAATAATTGTATTCACCGCGATATTAAACCGTCAAATATTATGCGGAATAAACAAGGCCGTTTATATTTGTTAGATTTTGGTGCGGTTAAACAAGTGACCGCCACTGCTGGTAATCCTCAAAAACGTTCCACTGGAATTTATTCGATGGGGTTTGCTCCCCCTGAACAAATGCAGGGATCTGCGGTTTATCCCGCAACTGATTTATATGCTTTGGCGACTACTTGTTTAAATTTATTAACAGGAAAACCCCCAGAAGAGTTATACGATTCCTATAATAATTGTTGGAATTGGAAGCCTCATGTTACGAATATTAGTGATGGTTTAGCGAGTATTTTGGATCGATTATTATTACCCAGTCCCAGCGATCGCTATCAAAGTGCGTCTGAGGTTTTACAAGCGTTACATTCATCCCAATCTCAAGGGATTTCTTCTAGTAGTAAAACGTCACTTCAAACTCCCTCAAACCCCCCTGCTTCTTCTCCACAGACTCCAACTGCTTCTCCTATTTCTCCTAGTCAAAAAAAGAATTTTTCTATTGTTGATATACTTATCTATTCAGGGTTTACTGGATTTGAAGGAGCGGTATTAATTTTAGGTTTAAATAGCTTTTTATCTGCTACTGGAATTATCATCGGATTTATGCTTATGGGTGGTCTAATTTATCTTCAATATCGAAGGGTAATAGATAAAAAAGATTTATTAATTATCGTAACAATCACAGTCTTTTTATTAATCATTGCTTTATTATTTGGGGTCTTAGCCTTAGAGTCTGTTTCATTTTTATTAATATCTGGAGCAGTGGGAGGGGCTGGTTTAATAGCGATTACTTCTCTATTTAAGTTGATTTATCAGCTACTTTCTAAGATTTTCTAATATTTTTATAGGAAAAAAAAATGACTGTTGGTAAAGTATATTTAGTGGGTTCAGGAATTGGTAGTATAAATTATCTAACCCTGAGAGCATATCATTTGTTATCTCAAGCTGAAGTTATAATTTATGATGCTTTGGTTGATAAAAATTTACTTAATTTAGTTTCTGAAAGTTGCTTGAAAATCAATGTTGGTAAGAGAGGAGGACAAGCCAGTACCAAGCAAAGTACAATCAATAATTTACTAATAAATTACTGTTCACAAGGTAAACAAGTTGTCAGATTGAAAAGTGGTGATCCCTTGATTTTTGGCCGGGTTAATGAAGAAATTAAAGCCTTAGAAGACGCTAATTGTTCCTATGAATTAGTGCCTGGCATTTCATCCGCTTTAGCTGCTCCTTTATTGACAGGAATCCCCTTAACTGATAGAGAAATCAGTCGATGTTTTACGATTTTAACAGGACATCAACCCGAGTTATTGAATTGGCCAGCTTTAGCGAAAATAGATACATTAGTGATTTTAATGGGAACCAGAACCCTTGAAAAAATCATTAATTATTTAATCCAGAACGGGCGATCGCCTGATGAACCCATTGCTATTATTCAAAATGGTGGAAATAATCAAGAAAAGATGTGGATAGGAACATTAAAGACTATAATAAAACAGGTATCAGGACTGTCTTTATCCCCTGCTATTATTGTTATTGGAAATATTGTTAATTTACGCTATATGTCTTCATCTGTAACCTTACCTTTAGCTCAAAAAACTGTCTTAATTACCCGCGCCAAAGAACAATCTAGTCAGTTTAGTCTCCTCTTACAACAACAGGGAGCGAACACTATAGAAATGCCAGCATTAGAAATTTCCCCCCCGTCTTCTTGGGAGCAATTAGACTTAGCTATTGAATCCTTATCTTCCTTCGATTGGTTGATTTTAACCTCAGCCAATGGGGTTAACTTTTTCTTTCAACGGCTACAAAAACTAGGCAAAGATATTCGTATTTTAGGTAAGATTAAAATTGCTGTTGTGGGTAAAAAAACCGCCTCCTGTTTAAAACAATATCACCTCACCCCTGATTTTAGTCCCCCTAACTTTATCGCTGATCAATTAATCGAACATTTTCCTGAGAGTTTAAGTCATCAAAAAATCTTGTTTCCCCGTGTAGAAACAGGAGGAAGAGAAATCTTAGTAAAAGAGTTACAAAAACAAGAAGCTAATGTTGTTGAAGTTCCAGCGTATCAGTCAGGATGTCCAGAAAACATTGATATTCAAGCATGGGAAGCATTACAAAATAAACAAGTTGATATTATTACCTTTGCCAGTTCTAAAACAGTCAAGAACTTTTATAAGTTGCTAGAAAAAGCACTCAATACGAACCAAAAGTCCGATATTATATCTCTTTTAGATAATGTTTGTTTTGCCTCCATTGGTCCACAAACCTCAAAAACCTGTCGTGAATTATTGGAACGAGTGGATATACAAGCCGAAGAATATACTCTAGAAGGATTAACCAAGGAATTACTAAAATATTTTGGTTAACCTTACTTTCTACTTTTTTCCCTAAAAGCTACCCCATACTAATGATCCATCCCATTAACACCAAGGTATCATAGGCAAAAAGGCACGATTTTCAACGTCTGAGCAATTACGATTATAATGATTAATTTTGATGCTTTTCAGCCTATGGCGGCTATCGCTACGACTCCCCAAGCTACTCGATTATTACATCCTCTGTGTCAATCCTTAAAGACAACCCTGTATGTTCCTGCAACCTTACCGTTAATCGATACCACCACTTGTCATTATCAAGGTTCTCTCAAAGACCATTTATCAACAATTTGGTCAAAAAATCGAGGTTTTATTTTTTGTTTAGCCACAGGCGCGGTTGTTCGTCTGATTGCTCCTTTATTGAAGGATAAAGCTTCTGATCCTGCTATTATTGTTATCGATCCCACAGGTCAATTTGTCATCAGTCTATGCAGCGGCCATCAAGGTGGGGCCGATCGCTTAGCACAATTGATCGCCCATCAACTCCATGCTACCCCTATTATCACCGGTGCATCCCATCATCTCAATTTACCGGCCATTGATACTTTAGGGATGCCGTTGGGTTGGCGCAAAGGACCGGGAGATTGGACAGGGGTAAGTCAGGCCATTGCTACTCAAAAAACGGTTCAGGTGATACAAGAAGGGGGTTCTCAGCTTTGGCAAGATAATTTACCTCAAAATCATCCTTTTTACTTCGGATTCCCTGAAATTAGCGAAAATATAGAACCGGCAGCCCGTATCTGGATCGGCGCAACCAAACGCAAGTTTGCCCCAGGATCGACTGTTCCTAAGGTACAATGGTATCCCCGTGTCTTATGGGTGGGTTTAGGTTGCATTCGGGGAACCTCTCAGGGGTTGATTGCAGCAGCGATTGAGGAAGTCTGTCAAACCTATCATTTAGCCACCGAGGCCATCGCCGGCATTGCCACCATTGATATTAAAGCGGATGAGGTGGGAATCCTTCAATATTGCCAAAACAAACAGTATCCTTTATTAACCTATTCGGCTGATGTTTTAAACAGTCTCAAGGTACCGAATCCTTCTGAGGTGGTTAAACAAGAAGTTGGCACCCCTAGTGTGGCGGAAGCAGCAGCTATTTATGGGGCTAATAATTGGCTTACTAATCAAGGAGAAGGAGAAAAAATTGACATTAAAAAGACGCTTTTAGTCACCAAACAAATCATTAAATCTGATAACGAAGCGGTAACCATTGCCATTGCTCAAAGTGAGTTAGAGTATACAGGAAGAGCGGGAAAACTCTATTTAGTCGGTATGGGACCGGGGAATTTAGAACAAATTACTCCTGCTGCCAAAATGGCCATTAATGAAGCAGATGCAATCATCGGTTATTCTTTGTATTTAGACTTAATTAAACCCTTACAACGTCCAGGGCAAATTATTGAATCCTTACCGATTACCAAAGAGAAAGAAAGGGCGCAAAGATCGATATATTTAGGAAGGTGGGGCTTATCGGTTGCTGTTATTTCATCGGGAGATTGTGGCATTTATGGTATGGCTGGATTAGTCTTAGAAGAATTAAAAAATAATCATTGGGATGGCAAAAATCCCAGTATTGAAGTATTCCCAGGAATTACCGCCTTACAAGCAGCAGCAGCAAGGGTAGGAACCCCTTTAATGCACGATTTTTGTGCCATTAGTTTAAGTAATTTATTAACCCCTTGGGAGGTGATTAAAAAGCGATTAACCGCAGCCGCCATGGGGGATTTTGTAACTGCCCTATATAACCCGCGATCGCAAACTCGTCAAACCCAAATTATTGAGGCACAAACTATCTTTTTACAGTCTCGTGATGAGAAGACACCCGTTGCCTTGGTTCGTTGTGCTTATCGTCAAGATGAAACTATAATATTAACTAATTTAGGAGAAATGTTACATCATAGAATTGATATGTTAACCACGGTTTTGATTGGGAATAGTAGCACCTTTTCTTATGAAAATTGGATGATTACACCAAGGGGATATAATCAAGTCAGAAGTCAGAAGTCAGAAGTCAGAAGTCAGAATAATTAATACACAACTGATAAACTGGTAATTAGGAATTAAGGTGAGCAATTTATGGAATTATTACTATCAGGTTTAATGACATTAATAGAACCCTTAAAATATGGGTTTATGCAGCGATCGCTGATGGAAGCAGTGATCGTGGGGGTTATTTGTGCAGTAGTGGGTAGTTATTTAATGGTCCAGCGTTTGGCCTTGTTAGGGGATGCCATTAGTCATTCTGTGTTGCCAGGGTTAGCCATTGCTTTTATTTTAGGGATTAATATTTTTGTGGGGGCGTTTATTGCCGGGTTATTAAGTACGGTTTTTATTAATATTATTCGCACGCGATCGCCCATTAAAGAAGATGCAGCCATGGGGATCGTTTATTCTGCTTTCTTTGCTTTAGGAATCACGTTAATTACCATTGTTCAAAAGGATAATAAAATTGATCTGAATCACTTCTTATTTGGTAACATTTTAGGGGTCAGTTTTGCTGATGTTCGAGACACTTTTATCATCGCAGTCATTGTTTTAATTATTGTGGCTGCTTTTTATAAAGAATTGTTGTTTTATACCTTTGATAAGTTAGGCGCACAAGCGGCGGGACTTCCGGTTAAAAAGTTAGATTTTGGCTTAATGATTTTGATTGGTTTAACCATTGTGGCCAGCTTAAAAGCCGTTGGTGTGATCTTAGTTTTATCTTTGTTAATCACTCCTGCTGCCACTGCCTATTTATTAGTGAGTCGTTTACATTTAATGATGATTCTGGGGGTTATTCTTGCGATTCTTTCTAGTATTACTGGGATGTATTTAAGTTATTTCTATAACCTACCGTCGGGCCCCGCTATTGTTTTAGTGGCTTCTGGTTTGTTTATTTTGGCGTTTCTGTTTGGACCGAAATACGGGGTTTTATACCCTCATTCTGCTTAGATAGATTAGGGAGAATTCTCTTGTGACCAAGCAGGATGAGAAAATAAAGAAGCAGTGACCCTAACCCCTCTCAGTTGATTTAATAAGGGTAAATGGCCAATAGGTGCGCTCAAATCCCAAGTAAATTGATTGGGGTACTGTGTCCAATTATTATCTTGTTTCCAGCCAATTTTTGGCCATAATTTGGTGAAGTCTTTTCCCACAGATAACCACAGTTTTCGTTGCACCGAAAAACCAAATTTTCCCTCTGAATGTAACCACCATAACCCATTAATGGTCTGTAAATCTGTGGCTGGAAACTGCTCTACTTCCGTAAAATAAACCCATTTACGCTGGATTGCTCCTTCTCCTGCTAATTCACACAAAAGATGACGGGTTAAAGTATCTGCATCTTGGAATTTCTGCTCAACCAGTAATTGATTCAGGGGTTGATAATTGATGTTTCGTTGAGAGTTCAGAGGGATCACACCATCGGGAAAATGGGTGTGTAGAAATTCCTCTGTAACGGGGTTGTTTAATCGATAAAGACTACCGTAAATCTTCCCTCGCACAATATCAGGTTCATTTACCTGTGATACTTGTAAAAATTTCATTAAGACTTGCCAACCTCCTTCTCCCATATCCATTAATTGAGGGATTAGTTGAAGTTGATCTTTTTGAGTTCCATTAATAAACTTTTCCCTTAGTTGGGAGAGATTATGGTCTGTATTGTCGATTGTAGCGGTTTGCTGGTCAGTCATGAAATTATCTATTGAGACTCACAGTTATGGATTTTTCACTTAGATCAATACTAATTAATCTAAGGGTTAATCAACCCTACTGTTTGATAAAGACCGAGGAAAATGATTGCCCATTGACCCCTACTAACTATTATCTCAAAAAGAGGCTCACTTTAGAAGATAAATTTTGAATTAATGTAACTCGTGGCCAATAATTTCGGGTTCGGTAAATTCGTCTGACATCTCTAAAACAGCACGGATCACCGGTTTCATCAGAGGTGTGTCGGGGTTTTCATTATCTTGATGACGACAGCGTTTGGCCCGTCTCGATACTTGTACAACCACGCGATAACGATTGGAAGCGGCACTCATCAAGCGATCGGCCCGCTCTACCATTTCACCAGCATTGACAGGAAAATGTCTAGCCATTTTGTTAATGATTCATAGGTGTTTCCTTGAGATTACCAAGAAAAAGTAAAGAATAATTCAAGGTTAGAATAGGAACAAATTAATATTAATCAAAAAAAATCCCACAACTGTAACTTTGCGTTTTTGTGGGAAGCTTATACAGTTAATCAAGTATAAATCTTTCTAAAAATCTGATACTTCCTCACCATTAATATCAACCCCATAGCAGTTCATCAGTCTTAATAAATAGTAACTCTCTGGATTACTTTTAGGTAATTCAAATTCTGGGTAGGCGATCTTCACTAATTCTGTGTTTGACATGATTTTATTATTTATAAGACATTAATTGCATTATCTTATTTACCTTTAAGATTGTCTGTGTTAAGTCTCATTAACAATTTGTGATCTTTGTCTGAAAAAATAAATTCTATGTTTATTAGACTATCATGGTAAATACTTGATCAATCTACTATTATGATTAAACTAAGTGATCAGACATAAATATAATTGACTATTTAAAGATTTGAAAAATTCTCATGATTTATGCTGATGACAGTCAATTATATCCCTATTTTTACTCATCACTGTTCGGTATCTCTAAGGGAATTTTCCCCATAATGCCTTTCCTAAAGTCATTTAATAACTGCATCGTTGCCCTCTCTTTATCTCCTTGATATCGGGTATTACCTAAGATTTCGATATAGTCTTCCCCCGTAATTTCTTGGGGTTCAAGTTGATAGCGAGATAACAAAACTTTCTCAAAATTTAACTTAATTAATAAATCAACTAAGGCTGCTCCAATCTGTTGATTATCATAGGCCGCTTCGCCAATATCTTCACAGATGGCTAACTTTACCGCATCTTCTTGGTTATCTAACTTAGCTGGAATAATTCCCGGTGCGTCTAAAAGCTCCAAACTATCAGAAATCCGTATCCATTGCAACTGACGAGTCACGCCAGCCCGTCTGGCACTTGCCACCACCTTACGTCCTAATAAACGGTTAATTAAGGCGGATTTTCCCACATTAGGAAATCCGATGACCACCGCTCTAACCGCACGAGGCCGCATCCCGCGATCGCGTCTCCTTTGGTTCATTTGTACCCCTGCTGCCTGGGCTGCTTTTTTGAGGGGTTTAATGCCTTTTCCCTGTTTGGCGTTGGTACAATAAAGTGTCTCTCCTTGCTCAGCAAACCAGCTTAACCAACTTTGACGAATGGATTCTGGGATCATGTCCATTCGGTTGAGTACCAGCAGTCTCGGTTTATCCCCTATCCATCCTGGAACGTCTGGATGATGGGATGCTAAGGGAATACGCGCGTCTAGGACTTCAAAGACCACATCCACACGGTTAAGTTGTTCTTTGAGTTGTCGTTCCGCCTTGGCAATATGACCAGGATACCATTGAATGAGGGGCATAGGAATAATTGTTACAATAATCTTCTCAAATCATAGGACAAATTTGCATGAAATTACCAGATCAACGGTGGTACATTGCCTCTCCCAACCCAGATCAAGTTAAAACATTAGTAGCAGAAACGGGACTCTCTCCGTTACTCGCTCAAGTCATTTTAAATCGAGGAATTGATAGTCCTAAGTTAGCACAAGTTTATATTACTCCAGAGATAGAAAGTTTGCCCGCTCCTTTAGATGAATTTCCCGATTTATTTCCCAGTGTTGAACTGTTGAAAGAAGCTATCGAAACAGGAGAAAAAATTGCTATTTGTGGGGATTATGATGCCGATGGAATGACTAGCACCTCCTTATTATTAAGAGCGTTTAAGCATTTAGGGGGGGACGCTTATTATGAAATTCCTAGCCGTATGAAAGATGGTTATGGGATTAATGAAAGAATTGTGGAAAAGTTTGCCGAAGAGGGAGTAGGAGTCATTTTAACCGTGGATAATGGCATTGCGGCCTATAATCCTATCCAACTGGCTGTGGAATTAGGATTAACGGTTATTATTACCGATCATCATGATTTACCGGAAAACTTACCGCCGGCTGATGCTATTTTAAATCCTAAATTATTACCCATTCAATCCCCTTATCGGGGGTTAGCTGGTGTAGGCGTTGCTTATGTTTTAGCGGTTACCCTGGCTGAAGAATTTAACAAAAAGAAGGAAATTATTGACGCTTTATTAGAACTATTTACTTTAGGAACCATTGCCGATTTAGCCCCATTAGTTGGGGTCAATCGTCGTTGGTTAAAAAAGGGATTGAAGCAGTTACCAAATTCACAATTAGCAGGAATTCAAGCCTTAATGCAAGTAGCAGGGGTTAGCGAAGAACAAAAACAATTAAAACCGGATGATATTGGCTTTAAATTGGGGCCAAGAATTAACGCAGTGGGACGGATTGGTGATCCACAAACAGCTATTGAACTATTAACTACTGATGATCCAGGAATCGCCTTAGAACGGGCGATGCAATGTGAACAAATTAATGGTAAACGAAAAACGTTATGCGAAGAAATTGAACAAGAAGCTATCCATTTAATTAGAACAACACCGATTAATTATAAAAAAGATCGGGTTTTAGTGGTGATTAATTATAAATGGCATCATGGGGTTATTGGTATTGTTGCCTCTCGTTTAGTTGAGCGTTATGGGGTTCCTGTTTTTATTGGGACTTATGAGGAAGACGATCCCAGTAAAATTAGGGGTTCAGCCAGAGGAATCGAAGAATTTAATATCTTTGAATCTTTGGTCTATTGTGATGATTTATTGGGTAAATATGGAGGACACAAAGCAGCCGGCGGGTTTGGTTTAAAGGCTGAAAATTTACCAAAATTCAAAGAAAGATTGAGCAAATTCGCTCATCAGTTATTAGAACCGCATCACATTAAACCCTTAGTTAAAATTGATGGAAAAGCTGATTTTAAACAGTTAAACGCTCAGTTATATCAACATATTGATAGTTTACAACCATGGGGTATCGAAAACGCTTTCCCTGTATTTTGGACACCTAACGTAAAAATCTTAGAACAAAGAACAGTAGGGAAAAATCATCTAAAATTAGTATTAGGTCAAGAAGATGGTCAAGAAATGAAAGCGATCGCTTGGCGGTTTGGGTCTTATTTTCCCCTACCCAAACGGTTAGACATTGCTTATAAATTAACAGAAAATCGTTGGAATGGTAACGTTAATATTGAATTAGAAATAGTAGGGATTCGCTTACCTGCTTCTGCCAATCTAAAACCTGAAAATAGTTTTATGTATCAAGGCAAAGAATATACTTGTTATTATTCAGAAAAGGAAAAAGAACTAAGAATTAAAAATGCTCAGGGGAAAGTGTTAGCTATTCGGAAAGGACAACGAAAGGGATTATTAGGAATTAATCGTCAAGAAGCCAGAGAAATTGATGTGACAAAAAAGCCCTATTTTGATATAATAAAGGCAGCCATGAATAGATTAAATTTAACTAAGTAATTAATCATCCATTCTTTTCTGTTTCTGATCCTTTGATTCAACCCAAACCCGAAATATATTCAAAATTTCTAATAGATTCAAAGAACCTCCTGCACCTTGAAATTTTTTATCTTTTACACAACAATCAATCCAATCGTGATTAGACCGTTTAATTAACACTGTATCAAACGGATAATTCTCAAGTTCTGTTTCTGCTAAATCAATCATAACAAGCCAACCCGGATTATCCAATGTTTTGATATCAATACCATAAGTATGTTCCCAATCTTCATTACACTGGGAAGTGTACCAATTTTGTAACCAAATAAAAGGGTTAGTTTCCATCATTATTTCCGAATAAAATAGGGACAATTTCTTCAGCAAGTCCTAGATATTCCTCTTGAAAATAAGGATTTTTTGGCTTCATCGGTTCTAAATTAATTAAAATAGTTCTCGCCCCTGAATAATCAGCCGAACGGACAAATTGAGAAGCAGGAGATACCGTTCCTGATGTTCCGATGGCAATAAACAGATCACAATCTCGTAATGCACGTTTACTCAACCATTCTTCCTTTACTGGTAAATATTCCCCAAATAGAACAATATCTGGACGCAAAATCGAACCACATAAAGGACATTGCGGAACTGTTTCTTTATAGGATAAATGATCAATATAAGGTTCTAAAGAACAATCAGTATTACTACATTTAGTACGATGAAGATTGCCATGTATTTCAATTACATTTTGACTACCGGCCTGTTGATGAAGTCCATCAATATTCTGAGTAATTAGTGTAAATTGCTGAGAAGAAAAGAGTTTAGATTCAAATTCTGCTAGGGCAATATGTGCGACGTTGGGTTTAGCATTTTCAAGGGTTTTTCTCTCGATACCCGATAGTTCCCAAACGGCTCCAGGATTATTTTCAAGGACAGCTAAATCAGCATGATCATCAGGGTTAATATTATTCCATAATCCCCCTGGTCCGCGATAAGGAGGAAGTCCAGAGGCAACAGAAACCCCTGCCCCGGTCAAGACTACAATATTACGATAATTAGAAAAATTAATTGTATTTTTACTTAGCAACATTTTTTATCTTAAGTTAACAGAATTTTTTTATTACTATTGTATAACAAAGATAGATTTGTCATCAGAAAATGCTTTAAATTCAAGGGCATTACCGCGCCTTTCGGGGTGAATGCTTAAAAATCTTAGGGTTTATCCGAGAGTGAGTCATCATTTCTATTTATAGTAGACAACGAATAAACCTAGATTACGAGGAGTAACCCACTTTGAAAAAGGTAGAAGCGATTATCCGACCCTTTAAATTAGACGAAGTGAAGATCGCTTTAGTCAACGCGGGAATTGTTGGCATGACAGTTTCTGAAGTTCGGGGGTTCGGACGGCAAAAAGGACAAACCGAACGGTATCGCGGTTCAGAATACACTGTCGAATTTCTGCAAAAACTAAAAGTCGAAATTGTTGTCGAGGATCATCAGGTGGAAATGGTGATTGAAAAGCTGACAGGGGCTGCACGCACGGGAGAAATTGGAGATGGCAAAATTTTTGTGTCTCCTGTTGAGCAAATTATCCGCATTCGCACGGGAGAAAGCGATCTCGAAGCCATTTAAAGGGTATGGGGACTTGGGGTAACCTGAGTCCTCCCAGTGACATCCTCCCACGCACGCCACTATGTTTTGTGCGGGGCTTCCCTAGCTCACGATAGGGCATTCCTGGTTATTCTCGCTTATACGAGGTTTCGCCACTTATCTAGAACACATTGGTACGAACGATGAGTACATCTCCCACTGTTGGTTCCCTGACAGAACGACTAATCAGGCGTTTTCGTTTCCCAGAGTCCCTGGGTACTTTGTCTGGTTTATTCAATTCTTTGGTATTTCCCAAGCGAGGCGAGGTCCCGTTTTCCAACTGTCTTTCACTCTCATCTTGGATGGATACATTCCAAGTCTGGCTACAATTCAGGTTCATAGCTTACGGTCGTCTTTAGTCTATCACAAAAATTCTGTCCTGGCTCTCATCCCTCGATTTTCGTTCCTCAATCGGGGATTTCTCGCCAGGGGGGTTAAACCGATAATGCCTTTAACTTGGGCAATAATTTCATAAACGCTTGACCGCGATGGGAAATATCCCGTTTCAGTTCCGGTGTCATCTGAGCAAAAGTTTGTCGATAGGGGGGAACATAAAAAATCGGATCATAACCGAATCCCTCCCTTCCTTGAGGGGTTTTGAGAATTTCTCCCTGACAAATGCCCTCCGTTTCTAGGGCAATGAACCCATCGGGACGGGCCAAGGCAATGGCACATACAAACTGCGCTCGTCTGTTGCGGTTGTCCCCTAATTCTCTCAAAACTCGCTCAATTCTCCCTAGATCGGTATTACCATATCGAGCAGAATAGAGGCCAGGTGCGCCATTCAGGGCTTCAACCGCTAAGCCAGAATCATCGGCGATCGCCCATTCTCCTAACGCTTTGGCCACTTGAGAGGCTTTTAAGATCGCATTTTCTAAGAAGGTTTTGCCGATTTCTTCAACTTCAAGTTCAGGGGGTTTGAGTTTTAAGGTCCAGTTTAATTCCATTAAGTATTCTTGCATTTCTTGCAATTTCCCAGGATTACTGGTAGCGACAATTAAGGTTTTCATGTGGGAAGATAGGGAAAAGACAGGAGTATAATACAACACAAACTCGAGAATTTTAATGATATCTTAAAAAAACTGAAGAGAATGCCATTTTCGGTTAAAATCACGTTAAGTCAATGATCAATTCTTTTTGATAGAATAAGGTAGAGTATACCGCTACACGGAAGGAAAACAATAATGGTTCGACAAGCTCACCAACCAGAAAAAAGGTAAAAGTAGGTCAGAAAAGGGCTGCAGGTTTTGTGACTGTCTTAACCATCATGGGTAGTGCTATATTGTTAACATTTGAGCATCAAATATCAAACTATTATTTTATTTAACCCTTAGATTACTGCTTCTCCTGGTTCCCTAAGCAATCATGACTTCTAGCCACTCCTCTTATTCTAACTTATCAGAAGCTGCAACTTTTTCCCAAGTCTTAAAACGGGTTTTGTTAGGAGTTTCATCGCCAAACACCGAGAATTTTTTTGCATCTTTAGTCTTACATTTAACTCAAGCTTTAGGGGTTGAATATGGGTTTATCACTGAGTTAAAGTCAGAAAAATTTATCCAAGTATTAGCAGGATGTGTTAATGGTCAACCCTCAGAAAATATTAATTATTCTCTTGAGCAAACCCCTTGTCAAAAAGCGATACAACAGGGAATTTTTAGCTGTTCTAAAAACATAAGACAGCAGTTTCCTGATGATACTTGGTTACAAGAAAATAAAATAGAAAGTTATATTGGTAAAGCGATCTATGATCAAAAAGGGAATGTTCTTGGACTGCTTTGTCTTATGAGTGTCCATGCTTTACCTAATTTAGAGTTAATGGTAGAAATTGTTGATATTTTTGCCTTAAATGTAGCCAGAGAATGGGAAAAACAAAAAGCGGAACAACAACTTAAAGAGATTAACAAAAAATTAGAAAAATTTGTTGCAGACAGAACCCATAAATTAGAAGAAGTTAATCAAGATTTACGACAAGAAATCCAAGAAAGAAAAGAAATTGAAAAGCAATTAATTAAGCGAGAAAAAAAACTTCATCATCTCGTATATAATCTAGCAACAGGAATCATTATCGTTGATCAACAAGGGATGATTAAATTTGCAAATCCGACCGCTTTAGAAATTTTTAATCAACCTTTAAACAGTTTATTGGGCTATTATTTTGGTATACCTATTGTTAGTCAGAAACCAGCCATTTTAGAAATCCTTAAACCCGAGAATAAAACTGGAGTGGTTGAAATGCACGTTTCTGTGACAGAATGGGAACAAAAATCAGTGTATTTGGTGTCTTTAAGAGATATTACCGAAGAAAAAGCTTTAGAAATTGCTAAAGAAAAATCCGAAGAAAAATTCCATCAATTAATAGAAAATATTCAAGAGGTTTTTGCTCTAACTTGTTTAGAGAGCAGAACCCTTTTATATATTAGTCCAACTTGTGAAAAAATTTGGGGGCTTTCTGCACAATTATTATATGAAAAACCCGATCTTTTACATAGTAGTATTTATGAAGAAGATCGTTCCAAAGTTGTTAGATCTTTACTCGATCAACATCAAGGGGAATCAACCGAAACTGAATATAGAATTATCGATAATAATAATAATATTCATTGGTTAAGAGTTTGTTCTTTTCCTGTCCAAAATAAAGAGGAAGAAATTTATCGTATAGCGACGCTTTATGAGGACATTACTGATAGAAAAAATGCGGAAATAGAACTCATAAAAGCAAAAAAAGCGGCGGATTCAGCTAACCAGGCAAAAAGTGATTTTTTGACCACGATTAGTCATGAAATACGCAACCCAATCAATACTATTTTAGGCTTTTGTGAATTGTTAAAATCAAATTTAAGTCACCCTCAACTTCATCAATATGCTGATGCAATTTATAGTGGTGGGAATACTTTATTAGTTTTGATTAACGACTTATTGGATTTAGCGAAAATTGAAGCGGGAAAACTTGAACTCAACTATCAACCCGTTGATTTACAACAAATCATTGCAGAAATAATCCAATTTTTTTCTTATGAAGCTTCCCAAAAAAAATTATCTATTTTAATAGACATTAGCGAAAATACTCCAAAAACAATTAACTTTGAACCGTTACGTTTACAACAAATACTATTCAATCTTCTGGGTAATGCCATTAAGTTTACTGATCAAGGTTATGTTAAAATAATTGTTATGATTGATAATTTACAAGAAGATCAATGTACAATAATTTTGAAAGTGCAAGATACAGGTATTGGTATTAAAGATACAGAGAAAGAAAAGATTTTTCAAAAATTTATCCAAAGTGAAGGACAAGATATTTCTCGCTATGGAGGTACGGGTTTAGGATTATCAATTACTGAAAAATTAACCCATCTCTTAGGAGGAAAAATTACCCTAGAAAGTCAATGGCAAAAAGGCACAATATTTCATCTAACTTTTCCTGATGTTGAAATTATTGATTTAAGGGAAAATACGAATATAGAATTGACTAAAGAACTCTCAGATAGCTCACAATTGATGAGAAAAAAATCAGACCATGAAGAAATTGAAAATTTATGTGAGTTGCTTAAAAAATTAGCAGATATAGAAGTTAATTCATGGCGACTTATACGAAAAACGATGATTTTATCACAACTCAAACAATTTAGTCATAATTTACAACAACTCGGCCATAATCATAATTGTCAACTGTTACTGAATTACAGTCAAACCTTGGCAGATTATCTTCAAACCTTTGAGCTAGAAAAATTAGCCGAAACCTTAGAAAAATTTCCACAACTTAAGGTGACTTTAGATAGCTATCACAGTGAAGATCAGGGAATAGAAACTTTAGGGAATGTTGAAAAAACCCTACTATAAATAATCTAAAAATTTAATCATTGCTAATAAATTCTAATCATTCAAAAACGTTAAACTTCCTTGATCTCCATCTAACTTAACCATCATTCCTACGGGTAACATAGCGTTAACCCCATCATGACCAAAAGGTAACTCGGAAACAATAGGAATATTGAGATCCCCTAAACGGTCCCGTAAAACTTCTTCTGTCGTCCAACTATTCCTCGATTCATGACTACCACTAAACCGTCCCAAAATAATCCCCCTAACCCCGCAAAATGCCCCCATTAACCGCCACTGGGTCAACATTCGGTCAATACTATAAGAAGCCTCTCCCACGTCTTCTAGAGCTAAAATTACGTCGTTTAAGAGGGGTTGTAACGGGGTTCCTAGTATATGAGTCGCGACAGTGAGATTAGCGGGTAATAACCATCCTTCTGCTTGGCCATTTCCCCATCCTTGACCTTGTAACGGAGATAAGGGTTCACCTTGAAGGTAACTAAAAAAGCGTTGTAATGACCAGTCCGGTTCTTTTGCTAAAGTGGTTAACACAGGACCATGAATAGTCGATACTTTAACCCTTGCTAGTTTCCATAGTAAGCTAGTAATATCGGAAAAACCGATCAACCATTTGGGGTAATTTCTGAAGATAGTTTCCCAGTCTTTTTCTTCTAATAATCTGGCTGCCCCATAACCCCCACGGACGGCTATAATGGCTTTATAGTTGGGATTAGTTAAAGCTTGTAATAAGGCTTCTCTGCGTTGTTCATCGTTTCCTGCTAAATAGCCATATTGAGCGTTCCAATGTTCATTTAATTCTACATTGTATCCCTGCGATCGCATAATTTCGATAGCGTTTTCTACCGCAGCAATGTCTTTAATTGCTCCACTGGGAGAGATCCCTATTATCGTATCACCAGGTTGCAGAAAAGGCGGTTTTATCCAAGAAGAAAGAGCAGACATTAATGTTATTGTTGTTATTATTTATCTCTATTTTTGAGGATAAATCTTGAGTTTTTATCGTCTTTTATTATATATTTTTTGATTTAAAGTTGGATGGCAGAATAGAACAAACCACTATCCAACCAATCAAAAACTTTTTCTAATTGAGAAGTAGTAATTAATCCATAACGCCACAGTAACATAGGAAAAGAACTATAAGGCAGTTCAGGATGACGTTGAACTAACGCAATAGACTCGGCAGGAATATTTAATTCTTGTTGTAAAAAGTGTACCAGTTTTTGATTGTACTCTGAGGAACTCATAATCATACTCTCCTCAACCCTTAAGGAAGTTAGCTCATTTTGTGTAGCTACCAGTTTAAAGTAGTTGGGACTAACTGACCTCATCTTAAAGGTTCACCCAGTTGGGTGAATTACGAGGAGAATAGGAGTGTGGGGAGATGGGAAGTTTGACTAATTTTAGCTCATCATCTCCTCAATCTCTTCAGCTTGAGTGGGTAAATTTTTGGTTAAAACTTCTGCCCCTGTTTCTGTGACCAAAATATCATCTTCGATGCGAATTCCTCTAACATCAGAAAATTGTTTTAATTTCTCCCAATTAACATCATTATAGTATTTTTCTTTAAATTTTGGATGGTTTAAAATAGCAGGAACTTGATAAAACCCAGGTTCAATGGTTACTACCATACCTGATTTTAAGGGACGATCTAGCCTTAAATATTTTAACCCAAAGCGATCGCTTCTAGTCCTTCCCTCCTCATATCCAGCTAAGTCCCCTAAGTCTTCCATATCGTGAACATCTAATCCTAATAAATGACCGATTCCATGAGGAAAAAATATGGCATGAGCGTCTTTTTCTACTAAAGTATTGGGATCACCTTTTAAAATACCTAAATTGACTAACCCTTCTGCAATTACTTTTGCAGCTAATAGATGAATCTCTCTGTATTCTCCTCCTGGTTTTATGGCTTCAATACAAGCATCATGAGCAGCTAAAACCAGGTCATATACATCCCGTTGACTGCTAGAAAAGTGACCAGTTACTGGCCAAGTTCGAGTAATATCTGAAGCCCATCCTAAAGCCGTTTCTGCACCGACATCTGCTAGTAATAAATCTCCTGATTTCAACTCATTATTATAGGTTTCATTATGTAAAACTTCCCCATTAACAGTAACAATACTATTGTAAGCACAGGTCATATTGTTACTCATAATATGACTTTCCATTGCTGCTCTAACTTGGGCTTCTGTAGCACAATCTTTTGTGGATTTTAGAGCAGTTTTATGAGCTTGTACTGAAACATTAACAGCTTTTTTTATTTCGGTTAAAGCTATTTCATCATGGAGTAAGCGTAAGGTTATTATGGCTTTCATCAACTGATGATCAATATCCTTTAATTCTTCCTTCATAGATAGAGATCGTTGCAATATTTCTCTTTGTTTTGCGTGGGTAAAATTATCTTGAACTGCGATGCTTGCTACTCCTTCTATTTTATCTTTTAAGGCTTTCATGGGATAAGCATTATCTGCACCTATTTGTTGGGAAATATCTTCCCTTGACGGCGTTTCTCCATGCCATAGTGTACTATCAGGATGAGGGTTATCCATGAATAAATCTAGATTACCGTTTTCTAGGCGTATAACTGCATTTTCTAGAGAAAGTCCTGCAAAATAGAGAAAATGACTACTTGCACGGAAAGGATAATGATTAGCTCGAAAATTCTTGGAGGGTGCTTTTCCTGACCATAGTACGATAGGAAAATTGATCAATTTAGCTAGTTTTTTTCTTCTATTTTTTAATAGTTTAATATTAATCATGGCTTTCATTTTTTGATTTACTTTTATTTATTTTAACTTGGCAATAGAAGAATTATATATCAACATTTCCTTGGGAAAAAATTTGACTAACGACTTCTTCTATCGGTGGTTCAGTTATACTTAGATCATTAACTTCTAATTGAGCTAAAATTTTAGCAATGGTTTCTGTTAGATTTTCGGGTTTAACGAGAAACCTAACTTCTTGACCTTTAACTGTTTCGACTTGTCCATAGTTGGTTAATTTTTCTGCTGATAAAGGAGAAGATAATTCTACTTTCACCTCTTTGTAAGGGGTGAATTTTTCCACTAATTTCTCTAAGTTTCCATCATATATCAATTGTCCCTCATGTATCAACAAAACTCTTTCACATAATGCGGTAATATCAGCCATATAATGACTGGTTAATAAGATAGTTGCTTGGTATCTTTGATTGTATTCTTTTAAAAAGGAACGAATAGCAGCTTGAGAATTAACATCCAAACCCAATGTGGGTTCATCTAAAAATAAAACTTGAGGATGATGTAATAAAGCAGCTAGTAATTCTGCTTTCATTCTTTGTCCTAAAGATAGTTTACGAACAGGTTGAGTTAATTGTTCTTTAAGGGATAACATTTCTGCTAATTCTTGCAGTCTTTTATTAAAAATTTTATCAGAAATTTCATAAACAGCAGCATTAATTTTTAAAGAATCTAAAGCTGGTAAATCCCATAATAATTGCTGTTTTTGTCCCATAATTAAACTCATATTCTTCAAGAAAATAGGATGACGTTTAAACGGAACATGACCTACTATTTTGATTTCACCCGTTGAGGGATGAATTAATCCAGTTAACATTTTTAAGGTGGTAGTTTTTCCCGCACCATTTGCACCTAAAAAACCAACAATTTCCCCAGAATTGATAGTAAAGGATACATCTTTAACTGCTGCTATATCACGATAAGTACGCCTAAAAAAGTGTTGAATCGTTCCTTGAATTCCAGGCTTTTTTAATGAAACTTTATAAATCTTACTGAGATTTTTAACGTCAATAATAGACATGATCATTGATTAATTATATTGATTAAGCACGATTTAAAGTATAGAATAACAATTCATAGAATACCAGTTCATAGTCTAAATAATTAATATTCTTACCTTCCACTGTTAATATTTTTTTGGTATAAGTGTCAGGAGTTTTAGAAATGACCACAGGAGTATCTTGTAATTTTTTTGATGAAAAACGATACACTCCCAGGATTTCATCCACAGGAAAAACCCAACGATTAGATTGTATTTCAATGACAATCATTCTCTTATAAACTACGGGAACAATAGAGACTAAATTTTTAAAGTTTTCGCTTTTATTGTTCAAATCTGAGTGAGGTAGTGATAATAGATTTCTTAATAAAATACACATCAAAATTTCACCACGAATATTAACAATTCCTGCGAAAACATGGTTACTACGATGAGGTAAAGTATGAATAGGATGAACATGGGTGATTTCTTTAACCACCCATGCGGGTAAAGCCAACCATTCTTGAGCAACTCTGAAAATAATTAATCCAATAATTTCATCATCAGTGTTCTCTTTTTTGACTAAACCTGACCCTTTTTTATCCGTTTTGGCTGCTTGCTGCCAATCTTGTGCTAAGATATCTGTCCATTCCTCAACATAGCCGTCTGGGGAATTTCTTTGCAACAAAGTTCGACCAGCCCCCCGATAAATAGGGCAATTTCGGCAGTGAATCACTGTCTTTAGTTCGGGGCAAGAACTATCCCCTGAAACCCCAATATCATTCCAACAGTAAGAAACAAAATCTTCCATAATTTCAACCCATTATTGATAGTATTTTTCTATAAATAACCATTATTAGTAAACCAAGTAATGGCATCTTTTAGTCCATTTTCGATGGGAGAAGATGGCAATCCTAATTCATTAATGGCTTTGGATGGGTCATAATACATCGGCTGTTTAGACATTTTTACCCCATCCATAGGAATTGAGGGCTTTTTCCCCAAAGGAGATAACAATGTTTCTTCTACCCAAGCAACCGTTAAAGGTAACCAAAGGGGTAAAGTTTGTTGAGGGGCTTTTAATCCTGTTAATAGGGATAATTCCTCTAACAAAGCTTTTAAACTGAGGTTTTTATTGCCTAGAATATAACGTTCTCCTGTCTTCCCTTTTTCTAATGCTAACAGATGACCTTGCGCTACGTCTCGCACATCAATAATATTTAACCCAGTATTGACATAAGCTGGCATTTGACGGCGTAAAAAACGTAAAATAATCTCTCCTGTGGGGGTGGGTTTAATGTCTAATGGTCCGATGGGGGTACTGGGGTTAACGATGACAATATCTTGTCCATTCATAATTGCTTTTTTGGCTTCTTGTTCGGCCCAATATTTCGATTTTTTGTAATGTCCCACTAATTCATTGACAGGACTTTGATGGGTTTCATCGACTATTTCTCCTGGTTTTCCTACTCCAATAGCAGCGACGGAACTGGTGTAAACAATACGTTCTACATTGGCTTGTTTAGCTGCATTTAAAACGGAGCGAGTTCCTAACACATTGCTTTCGTATAATTTATCTTTATCGGCTTGATATAAGGAGTAATGGGCTGCTACATGAAAGAGAACATGACATCCTCTTATTTTTTGGGCTAAATTGATGTCATTAAGATCCCCTTTAACTATTTCTACATCTAAGTTTTTCAGGTTATCTAAATTACTTTGAGGACGAACTAAAGCACGAACTTCATAACCTTGTTTTAATAAAAGTCTCACTAGGTTTGCGCCGATAAATCCGGTTCCTCCTGTAATAAATGCGTTTAAAGTCATAATTTGCTGTTGTAATATCGGGTGAATATATAATTGATTTTAACATTATTTTTTGGAAATATATTATATGATTTCATAAATATCTATTTTAAGCTAAAATAAAAACATAACTCAAAAATAAATATTGTTATGCCTATTTATATTATTCGCCCTAAAGCGAATCTCGTTAGTCAATCTTTAAGTTTAGTTTCTCGTAAATTTACCCTAGAAAGTCGTCGTCAGCAAACCCAAGAAGTTGAATCGGTTTATCGAGAAGATAGCAGCTATCAAACCTTAATACAATGGGCTGAAGATATGAAAGGAAAAGAAAATATACAAATTCTCAAAAGTCCAGAAAAATTGGGAGTTACAGGAACAATCATTATAGAAATGCCAGAGGAAGATGCAAAGAATACACAGCAACAATTACCTGAATTTTCTATCTTAAAAGATCAACCCATTGACCTCATTAAACCTGATAAAGTGACCACCAGTTTTAAAAGTGAAAATGACTTAAAAGATGATGATTTATGGCACTTAAAAGCAATTAAATATACCTTACCCCCCCAAGTTACCGGCAAAGATATCACTATCGCTGTCTTAGATACAGGTATCGATAGCTTTCACCCTTCATTAAGAGCAAAAGTAAGTAAATCGGTTGAATTTGACATTTTACAAGGACAAGTGAAAGAATTAACCAATTCTTTAGACACAGAGGGACACGGAACCCACGTTGCGGGGTTGATTTGTGGGAGACGCATCGGCATCGCACCGGATGCTACACTGATTAATGGGTTAATGATACCTAAAGGACGAGGATCGTTAGCAAACTTTATTATTGCCTTGGAATGGGCAGCTAATAACCCAGAAATCCAAATTGTTAATGTATCTGCTGGATTACAGGGTTTTTTCTCCGATATGGAAGAAGTGATCAGCGATATGTTGGCGGTAGGAGTCCTTCCTGTGTGTGCATCGGGAAATGAAGGCCGCGATCGCACCCGTAGTCCAGGAAACTACAGAAGTGTTCTCTCGGTGGGTGCGAGTAATAAGCAGGGCCGAGTAACGAGTTTCAGCAGTAGCGGAACGTTGACCGTTGAGAATACCACCTACAACATACCCCATTTAGTTGCGCCAGGAGAGGCGGTTTACTCCTCGGTGGTACAGGGAGGTTATGAAGCTTGGAATGGGACCTCTATGGCAACTCCTATTGTCTCTGGGGTGGCTGCTTTAATATTAGAGAGGTATCCTGATTTAACGGTGTTGGATCTTCGGGAGGAATTATTAAATCGATGTGAATTATTAAATCAACCTAAAGAACGTCAAGGGTTAGGATTGATTCAAGTCGGAGACTTATCTTAGTTTTCCCCTTGTAGGATGGGTTAGATGGCCAGAAAAGTTGGTTTTTGCTAATTATTCAATATCCATCGTAACCCACCAAATTAAAGCTTGTAGGGTGGGCAAATTAGACATTTATATTAACCATTGATAACCTAAAAAACTTTGCCTATCTTTCCAAAATGGTTGTTGATTTTCCTTATTTAATTTATTAATAATATGCACCTTACTCCTGAACAAAAGGCAAAAGCTGATCCCCTTTTACAAGAAATATTAGATCATTCATCAAACGATGAAGTCTTACAAGTTGTCATGGTATTAGATGACGATAAAGCTAATTTATCACCGACTGAAACCCTAAAACCGTCTCAGTTTTCTTCTCGTGTGGAATATCGTAAGGCCTTAATTGAAAAACGAAAACAGCAGTTAGAAATGGGAACAGTGGGACAAACTATTACAGCATTAAATAACTTAGATTTAACCATTCATGGAGGGAAAGCAAGTCGTTTTTTGGTGGTGGAAGGAACTGCAGAAGAAATACTAAAATCCTTATTCTTATCGGGAATAAAATCAGTTACTTTAGACCAAATTATTCGCATCGAACCCACTCCTATTGATCCAAAAATTGTTGAATATTTGAGCAATTTAATTTTAGAGATTATTCCAGGGGATAAAGATAAAATCTTTCAAGCAGCTAAACAATATATCAGTAATTATTATAAAAGTTATGGTCAGCTTCAGCTTAAATTTTGGGGTATGCGTAAATCTACTCCGTTGGAAGATATTTATACAACGGTTAAAGTATTAGATAAAAAGTCAATAAGACAGTATATATATCCTGATGATATGGAAAAGAATTTTAAAACAAGGAAATCATTTCATAAAGACAAAAACCCAACAGGAATAGATGTGGCTAATCAAGATCAATTTTTAATGGTTTTAGGCGGACCCGGATCAGGAAAATCTACCTTATTAAGAAAAGTTGGATTAGACTCAATTAAAGGAATCTTGGATCATCAATGTATTCCTATTTTTATTGAACTTAAACAATTTAATAATCTTCAAAACATTGATTTATTGGCCACTATCAAGACAATATTTCGTGATTGTGATTTTCCTAATATTGATCAATTTATTAATCAAGGATTACAACAAGGAAAATTTATTATTTTATTCGATGGGTTAGATGAGGTTTCTAATAAAACTATGGAAAAATTGGTGGACGAAATTGAAAAAATAGTCAAAAATTATCGTAAAAATCGCTTTATTATTTCCTGTCGTACGGCTGCTTACCAACAACAGTTTGATGAATTCAACAATGTTAGTATTGCTGATTTTGATCAGATTCAAATCAGAGACTTTATTAATAATTGGTTTAGTTCTGAGATCGATCAACGGGCAGAAACAGCAAAAAAATGTTTACAAGCTTTAGAAGTCAATATAGGGGCGAAAGAATTAGCGAAAACTCCCTTATTATTAACCTTTATTTGTTTAGTTTCTGATGAATCTCAAACTTTACCAAAAAATAGAAGTGACTTATATAAAAAAGCGTTAGAAATACTCTTGGAAAAATGGTCAGCCGAAAAAAGATTAGAACGAGATCCTCTCTATAAAGATTTTACGACCAAATCAGAAATTATGTTACTCTCAGAAATCGCTTACGAGGGTTTTGTTGAAGATAAACTTTTTTTCACAACTCAAGAATTAGTCAATAAAATTAAACGATTTTTATCCAAAAAATTGAATGCACATTCAAACTTAGATGGGGAAGCAGTCTTAAACGCAATTTCTATTCAACAAGGTATTTTAGTAGAAAGATTAGATAATATTTACTCTTTCTCTCATCTCACCCTACAGGAATATTTAACGGCTAAATATATCGTCGATAATAACTTAATTCAACAAACTGTTACTAACCATGTCACTGATACCCGATGGAAAGAAGTCTTTATTTTAATCGCAGGGTTGATGGAAGGGAAAACAGGGGCAGATCAATTACTTTTATTGATGGAAAATGAAGCAATTGAGTTTTTAAAAACCACATTAGGAATGGATAAATTAATACCGTTATTAGACTGGGGAGAAAGAATCACAACAGGGTCTGTAGGAGACATAAAACCAGTAGCAAAAAAATCGATCGCATACTCTATGATCTTGATGGCAGCAATATTTAAACCTAATACTATTGATATCGCTAAAACTGATAGTAATGCTATTAATCTTTGTGAGTATATGTTCAATACTTGGACTCGTGCTATAGCCTACACTAAAACTGAAAAAATTCCTAATCCTAATAGTTACGAGATAATTCTAAGTAGATTTGTTGATTGTGCGAATCGATTAGAAAAAGAAGATATTTTTACTAATGTTAATTTTTCACAATTAATTGATAAATTAGAAGGTTTAAAAATCAATTTTTCTAATGATCAATTATCTCAAGAAAAACGTTGTATAGAAATCAATAATGTTTTTAAAGTGTGGCAGAATGAGTTTGATGTCACTTCAGAATTAATACATATAAAACTACCAGAAGTTGAAGAAATTGATCAAAACTATTTCTATATTTATCACCTGATGTTACAATGCAAGGATGCTGCGGAATTAGTTACCAACAAAACTTGGTCTGCTATAGAAGAGAGAATGTATCGAGTCCCTTCTTGAAATTAACTATATTCTGTCATTCCAAAGAACGAGGAATCTCTGTAACGTCCTAACCATATCGAAATCAAGTTATAATATAAAGTGTTTAACCCTAAAATCAATCCTGAAATGACTACCATTTATGTTCATATCGGTACACACAAAACAGGAACAACAGCTATCCAAAAATTTCTATTTACTAACGAAGACATACTCAGAGAAAAAGGGTTTTTATATCCCTGTTCAGGTCGACCTGAATTTCCCCCTTTTGGTCAACACAAATTAGCTTGGTCAATCAAAACTAATAACTCACAAAAAATAGACTCAGAATGGAATAATTTAGAGCAGGAAATTGCTGAGAAAAAAATAGAAAATATTATAATTAGTGCTGAAGATTTTAGTACATTTGATGTTAAACAAATAGAAACTCTGAAACAAAGATTATCTAATTACAAGGTTAAAATAATAGTATATTTAAGAAGACAAGACCGTTTTCTCGAATCATTATATTTAACAACGGTTGCCAATGGTCGTTATTCCAAAAATTTGAAAAGTTTTGTATTAAAGAGACAATGGCGATGTGATTACTATAAACTACTTCAATCATGGCAAAAGTCTTTTGGAAAAAACAATTTAATCGTTAAAGTTTATGAAAAAGAACAATACGGAAATAGTTTAATGAATGATTTTTTAAGTGCTGTTGGAATTAAAGAGAAGAATGATTTCCCAAATAAAAAAGCCAGAGTTAATCAAACAAAAGATGTTAAGTTAATAAAGTTTACCAGATGGTCCAATTTTGTTTTAGAAAAATTTGCTATTTCCTCTAAAACTCGTATGATGATTAATCAAGATTTATGGTTTGCTCCCTCCAGTCAACTTAGAGGAATTATTGTGAAAATTCTTAACTATTTCATGAATGAAGAATTACTTTCAGTTGAAGATAGAATTAAGATTATGGACGAGTTTAGTGAGATCAATAAAAAGGTTGCTCAAGAGTATTTAGGAAGACCAGATGGTAAATTGTTTTATTCAGAATTACCCAAAAAATCATCTAAAAATTAGAGTTTTGATTAAAAAAATAAAGATACGGCATAATAATAGTTAAAAGATATTCAATCCTATTTTCTTGTCTTTTTAGACATAATAGAATTGAGCAATGATCCTATTATTAGGATAAATCAATTAAAACTAAGTTAAATTAATTTTATACCTGGGTTGACAGTTAATAATGTGCGTCGTTGTAAGCCTTCCTTTTCCAGAATAGCATTAGCCGCCAACAACCCACTACTAACCGCTCGTTCCATTAAACCACAGGGAAAGGGCATTTTTACCCAGTCTCCAGCCAAAAATAAGTTATCGATTTCCGTAACGGTTTCGGGACGATTTTGATAACTATTGGGGGGATAACCAGAGAAGTTTTTTTGATTAACTAATTCCCGATGCAATACATTCGCTTGTGATAGTTGAGGGACAATTTTATATAATTCTTGTTCAAAGGTTTGTAAGAGGATGTCTTGAGTAGGGAAATCTTTTTCTTTGTAACAATAAGCGTGTAATTCAACGACACTTCCCCCTGTGCTTTTTGACCACTCAATAAATTGGGTTTGAAGACGATGATAAAGGGCAATACTATCGATAAGCTTGTAACCAGAAAGTGAGGTAAAATTACTATGTTTCCATTCAAAGTCTTCATCAAACCAAAACCTAGCAACTGCAAAGGGATCAGCTACTGCTAACTCTTCAATTTTTTGGGTTAAACTTTCACTATTGTTTCCGTCTATTTTTGTCCATAAATCCTGTATTCCTGGAACATTTGTAGCTATGACATAATAATCTGTTTGTAAGGTTTCAGTGTTACTATTTTCCTCAGCTTGCTCACTAATTAACTTAACCGATTTCTCATCTTTTTCGACAACTTTATAGTTAGATAAGTCTCGTTTTGCTGGACCTTTGACTACCTTTCCGTTGTTGTCATAAATTGCACCATGACAGGGACATAAAAAGGTTCCATCTTCTTGTTTTTTTACGGTACAACCTTGATGAGTGCAGGTTAACCCAATCACTTGTTTATCTGTCTCTAAAAATAAGCGATCACTATCACCATAATAAGTCTCATTTTTGTTACATAACACTGTATTTTTGTCAACCTTAAAAGGAACATTAATCACTTCATTTCCTTGTTGATAATCGAGAGATTGAATCTTATTTTGTTCACAAATAAGATTACTGATATTTGTTTCTGTAATAACTTCACCGTTGTTATTTTTAATAGCAGTAATAATAGGATTAACTAAACTACTTCCCATATCATCTTTTGTGCCATTAAAGGCTAATCCTTCGGGGTTACCGAAGAAATAGAAATGAAAAAATTGTAATAATTCCCCTACGCTTAAAACATCTGGTGCATTTAACGTTGATCTGGCAAAAGGTAGAAAATATAAATCATAAAGTCCTTGGGGAAAACCAATTTTTGACCAGTCAATAACCGAGAGATGATCTAATCGTTGAAAACTATCAGCAAGTTTAAACCCTGCAATCTCTTTAAACACTTCCCAATGGGACAATTTGCTAATATTAATACCCCAGTTTAAACGGTTATCTGACCAAACAGCGAGATCGATAATATTCCAAGGAAAAGCAGAATGACTAGGATAAAAATTTTCTGGTTTGTAACTATATTTATTCTCCGCAAAAAGAACAGAATAAAATCCCAGTGAACGGAAATTATTTTCAATGTTTAATTCAGAAACAATTTTATTGAGATTGTAATAGTGAGGAAAAAATCCATGAAAACCATGTTCCATTTTGAAACGATTTGAACCAATATTAATCGTCCAACTGGCAATTTTCCCCCCTAAATTAGAAGATTTTTCTAATAAAGTCACTTGAAACCCACGACAACTTAATTCATAAGCACAAGCTAAACCAGCCAAACCAGCACCAATAACAACGACAGATTTAGGCTTAGATAAACCGTGAGGTAACGTTAAACTATCTTGTTGATAAAAAGAAGGGGAAGGCTTTTTAAACCGAGAATAAGTGATTAAACCCCCTAAACCCCCAACCCCCAGAATTTTGAAAAGTGTACGACGAGAAACCATACAATAATTACAAGGATTAAACAATAATAATAACCCCAAAGATTAATCTTTGGGGCCTTTTATTATAGACCAGCCTTTATATGGGGTGGCTGGCGGTATTTATCTTATGAACTAATTGTAAAGTTTTGTATAGCTCATAGCCGTTTTCTTAAGGTTTTCTTAAGATTTGGTTTCTAGAGAATAAGCCTGAAATTCATTATTGATGGGGATAGTCGGGTTTTGTCCCTTGCAAGGTTATTGTAAAGTTTCTTATACTGAAAGTAATATAAGTTAACAAAACACCCTTTGATGACCATGTTTCCCAACCTCTTTGAAGCGACGAACGAATATTGGCGACAACTAGACGAAATTGAATCCCGTTATCAACGAGGGGAATTATCCATAGAGGAAGTTGATAGAGAAGTGGAAATCTTGATGAAGCAACTGGGACAAAAGAGAAGAGAGAGCCTCCATCTCTTTAAAAATAGCTTATCTCAGTGGATATCGACCCATACTGAACTTTTAATCGGGTTTCTTTTTGTTCTCATGGTTGCCTATAGTTGGATGTTGACCATGAATCATTAAATGTAAATGGATTATTCAGCTTGCTCCGAACGCCTTTCTTGAACCCATTGCTCCCAAAGGTCTGGACGACGTTGTTGCGTTCTTTTGATTTGTTCATCCCGTCGCCACTGAGCAATTAATTGATGATTACCCGAACGTAAAACAGGAGGAACTTCCCACCCTTGAAACACAGCCGGACGAGTATATTGAGGATAGTCGAGTAGGCCATCTTCAAAACTTTCTGCTTTGAGAGACTCCACTTTCCCCACCGTTCCCGGTAACAAACGAACCACCCCATTAATTAACGCTAACGCTGGAATTTCTCCACAAGTTAACACAAAATCTCCCAAAGAAACTTCTCGGTCTGCCAAATAACGAATCCGTTCATCAACCCCTTCATAATGACCACAAATCAAGATCAACTGTTGATAGTTAGTCGCCAAATCTTGTAACGTAGTTTGGGTTAAAGGAGAACCTTGGGGGGTTAATAAAATCACTTGTGAACGAGGTAAACGAGAGATAGAATTAACCGCAGCAAACATCGGTTCAGGTTTCAACACCATTCCCACACCACCGCCATAGGGAATATCATCCACCCGATGGTGCTTATCCGTAGCAAAATCACGGGGGTTAACTAAATTAACCGTAGCGATCGCATTCGCTAACGCTTTGCCTAACAAGCCAGACTGTAAACCAGAAGAAAAGAAATCAGGAAACAAAGTAAGGACATCAATATTCACAACAGACCGAAAAAAGTTACAAAAATAATATTAATTTTACTGCTGTGAGGCGAGGGTAGCTTAGAATAGATTAGAGAAACGGGGCCAAGAATTGAGTAAGTACCAAGGCTTGAAGTTGGCATATTCTGCTCTTATCCCTATTATGACTAACAAGCGCGACCGTACCGAACCTTCTTTGGCTAAAAAGATAAGATTATGTTGCAATTAGAGACTCAATCCCAACCAAGCCCCATGTCCCAACCTACAACCACCGCTATTTTAGTCATTGGTGGCGCAGAAGACAAAGTGCATGGTAAAGAAATTCTGCACACCTTTTGGTTTCGTTCAGGTGGCACCGATGCCACCATCGGCATTATTCCGTCGGCTTCACGAGAACCGGTTTTGATCGGGGAAAGATATCAGAGTATCTTTGAAGAAATGGGAGCCAAATATGTCAAAGTCCTAGATATCCGCGATCGCGACCAAGGAAACGACCCTTACTTTAAACAATACATCGAAGAATGTACCGGGGTATTCATGACCGGAGGCGATCAATTAAGACTGTGTGGCCTCTTAGCCGATACCCCTCTGATGGAAAGGATACGGCAACGGGTGCAACTGGGAGAAATCTCTCTGGCCGGAACCAGTGCCGGGGCTGCAGTGATGGGACATCATATGATTGCCGGTGGTAGTAGTGGAGAATCTCCCAATCGAGCTTTAGTGGATATGGCCATGGGACTGGGTATCATTCCCGAAATTATTGTGGATCAACACTTCCATAACCGCAACCGGATGGCCCGGTTACTCAGTGCCTTATCCACCCATCCTGAAAGGCTAGGGATTGGTATTGACGAAGACACCTGCGCCCTGTTTGAACGAGATGGACTGATTCGTATCGTTGGCAAAGGAACAGTGACCATCGTCGACGGTCGAGAGATGACCTACACCAACCAAGCAGAAATCGCAGCCGCCGATCCTCTCAGTCTCCATAACCTCAGAGTGAACATCCTATCCCACGGGGACTGCTATCATCTCCACCAACATCAATGTATTGCTAAAATCAGCAATCCCATACAGTAAATAAATATAAAAAACTGTTCAACTTGAACAGATATCCCCCCTAACGAAGCGACAAGATCATTAAGATATCTAGCACTACGCATTAAGGTATTTGACAGGGGAAAAAGCTAAAACCTTCTCATATTTTAACTTTTGCCTTTTGCCTTTTGCCTTTTACCTTTCCCGTAGCGTTGTGGCTTCTGTGTCCTCAAGCGTGCTTTTCTATAGAAACGGCGAGTATGAAAATATTAAAAACCCTGACCCTACGCGGCCCCAACTATTGGAGTATTAGGCGCAAAAAACTGATTGTCATGCGTCTGGACCTCGAAGACCTGGCAGAAAGACCCTCAAATCAGATTCCTGGCTTTTATGAAGGCTTAGTGGAAGTCCTCCCTAGCTTAGTTTAGCATTATTGTTCCCCTGGCCACCGAGGGGGTTTCTTGGAAAGGGTGAAAAAAGGCACTTATATGGGGCATATTGTCGAACACGTCGCCCTAGAATTACAAGAATTAACCAAAATGCCGGTGGGGTTTGGTCGCACCAGGGAAACCGCTACACCTGGGGTCTATAATGTCGTTTTTGAATATGTAGATGAACAGGCCGGCCGTTATGCAGGCAGGGCTGCTGTCCGTCTCTGTCAGTCAATCATCGAGACGGGAACCTATCCGGTCAAAGAACTCGAACAAGACCTCAGTGATCTCAGAGATTTACAGGCTAATGCAGCTTTAGGCCCTTCTACCCAAACCCTCGTCACCGAAGCCGAAGCGAGAAATATTCCTTGGATGCCCCTCAGTGCTAGAGCTATGGTACAGTTGGGTTATGGGGTGCATCAGAAGCGCATTCAAGCCACCATTAGTAACTATTCCGGCATTTTAGCCGTTGAACTGGCCTGTGATAAAGAAGGCACCAAAACTATCCTCCAAGATGCCGGGGTTCCTGTTCCCAAAGGCACCACCATCCAATTTTTTGAAGAACTAGAAAGTGCGATC
>JASJBX010000235.1 GCA_030066295.1 Crocosphaera sp. | reverse complement strand
GTTCATTATATCGAAGATTTGGACAAAAAAAAGCCCACCTCCTTTACGTTGTTAGAGAAAAATATTGTTATCTGGTGGGATAAAAATAAGGGTCAATGGTCGGTTTTTGACGATCAATGTCCCCATCGTTTGGCCCCGTTATCAGAAGGAAGAATTAACGAGTCTGGTTGTTTGGAATGTCCTTATCATGGATGGGCATTTTCGGGTCAGGGAAATTGTGAAATTATCCCTCAACAAAAGCCAGAAGGAACTGCTGAAAAATCCCCTAGAGCCTCCGTTAAAATCTATCCTGTTAAAGTAGCACAAGGATTATTATTTGTCTATGCAGGGAAACCAGAAAATGCTGATCAAACTCCCCTTCCTTTAGTGGATGTTTTCGAGGAAAACTCTGATGAATGGGTGTGTCTTAATACCTTTCGGGACTTACCTTATGATGCGTTAACCTTAATGGAAAATGTCTTAGATTCCAGTCATATTCCTTACACCCATCATAAAAGTGTTGGTAACCGCGCCAATGTTGCCCCCGTAGATTTAGAAGTAGTTGAATCAGGAAAATGGGGGTTTAAGGGAGTATGGGAAGAAGGACCCAGAAAAGGCACATTAGGACGGCAAGAAACCACCTTTTTTGCCCCTGCTATGATGTACCACGATCTCACTTCAAAGCAGTTTGGTCGCACTTTAACCGTTGTTTATGCCACACCGCTCAGCAAGGGAAAATGTCGTTTATTTGCTCGTTTTCTCTTCAACTTTTCTTCACCTATTCCCAAATTTTTTATTAAATTTACCCCCCGTTGGTATTCCCATCTTGGACAAAATGGTGTATTAGAAGATGATCAAATATTCTTACATTATCAAGAGCGTTACTTAGAAGAAAAAGGAGGAAGTCCTAATGTTTCAAAGGCATTTTATTTACCTACTAAAGCAGATTTATTTGTCTTTCAATTGCATAGTTGGATTAATCAATATCAAGGTCAACTTTTTCCAGAACAGTCCTTAAGTCCCGCTTTTTCTTCCGAAACCTTACTAGATCGCTACCATTCCCACACAAAACATTGTAGTAGTTGTCGCGCTGCTTTAAAGAACTTACAACGAATCAAAACAGGAGTGGCGATCGCAACTTCAGTGATTTGGTCATTGATAGTTATCTTATTATTAACGTTTGATGCTCCTTCCCTTTGGGGGATGATAGGATTGAGTGTAACGGTTCCTTTGGGTGTCATCATCTGGTTTGCTTTGAGTCGCTTAGAAAAACAATTTTATCAAGGCCGAGAAATTCCCCCAAGAAATCTACCTAATAAATAATCATAATTACAGTGTATTATCATCATCCTAAAGATCCTTGGTTAGCTGTTAATTTATCCATGTTTTTTCCTGGAATGGGTCAATTTTATGCCGGTAATTATCTCCAAGGATTTTTCTTTTTTAATGGTCAAATTCTCTTATTGGTGTTAACAATTTGGCATATTTTTGCTGCTAAGGGAAACACAATCACTGGATTTATTTGTTTAGGAATAGCGACTATTTTTTACTTTATTAGTTTAATAGAAGCTCATTTTACTGTTTATAAATATCGCAATGATGCCACCTTAGAAAAGATACCTCGCCAACAAAAGAATCTTTGGTTTGCTATTTTTTTTACTCGTCTTTTACCGGGGTTAGGACATCTTTATCTACAAAAACCAATGACCGGTTTATTTTTGTTGACACTTTATTTAATTTCTTGGGTGATTAATAATTTTTCTGCTCTTTTTTTATTCATTAATCCCTTAATTTGTGCTGCGAGTATTTATCATCTTTCCCTGATTTTTACTCGTAGACGTACCGCTAGACTACGGTTACTAATTATCATCATCACAGGAATAACTTTTACGTTTGGGGTGATGGTTAACTATTATCCACAATGGTTAGAAAAACGCTTTGATAAATTTATAATTCCCAGTCAATCAATGGAACCCACCTTGCAAGTCAACGATCTTGTTTTTGTCAAAAAATCAGCAAATTATGTCCCAAAAATCGGCCAGATTGTGGTTTTTACCCCTTCAGAAAACATCAAAAAAGTCGATCCCGATCCATCAGATTATTATATAAAACGTATTATTGCCACACCAGGGAACGAGATTGAAATCAAACAGGGCCAAGTCTATCTTAATGAGACTGCCTTACAAGAACCTTATATCGCCGAATCCCCTCAATATACCTTAAAATCGATGATTATTCCCCCTAACCGTTATCTTGTCTTAGGGGATAACCGTAATGATAGTTTTGACTCCCATGTATGGGGACTTTTACCCAAAGAGGTGATTGTAGGCCAAGCTTATAAAATTGGTTGGCCCCCTCAAAGAATACAATCAATAATGCCCTAAATTTTACCCAAATGTTGATAAGCAGGGATCGTCACCACCCTACCTCTGGGGGTACGATTAATGTAACCAATTTGTAATAAATAGGGTTCGTAGACTTCTTCGATGGTTTTGGCATCCTCTCCGGTAGCTGCGGCGATCGCTTCAAGTCCCACCGGTCCCCCGTTAAACTGGGTGATCATGGTGTCTAAAATGAGGCGATCAGTCCAGTCTAACCCTTGGGGGTCCACTTGATAGATATCTAATGCGTCTGCGGCCAATTCTTGGGTAATGGTATCAAATTTTTTGACTTGTACATAGTCTCTTACCCGTCGCAGTAAACGGTTGGCGATACGGGGGGTTCCCCTGGACCGTCGACCGATTTCTAGGGACCCTGCTTCGGTGATGGAGGTATTTAAGAGTTTAGCGGTTCGTTGAATAATGAGGGCGAGTTCTTCCGGTTCATAGAATTTTAACCGTTGAATGAGGCCAAAGCGATCGCGTAAGGGAGAGGTTAAGGCCCCGACTTTCGTGGTTGCCCCTACTAAGGTAAATTTAGGTAAGGGAATACTCCGAGTTCTGGTTGCTTGTCCTTTGCCGATGGTAATTTCCAGACGAAAATCCTCCATCGCAGGATAGAGTAATTCTTCGGTTAAACGGTTTAAGCGATGAATTTCATCAATAAATAGGATATCCCCTGGTTTTAAGTTGACTAACAGTCCTGTAATATCTCTAGGTCTTTCTAAAGCGGGGGCTGCGGTAATTTTACAATTCACCCCCATTTTTGAGGCTAAAATGAGGGAAATGGTGGTTTTCCCCAGGCCAGGGGGACCATATAAGAGGAGATGATCCATCGGTTCGTTGCGAGTTTTGGCTGCTTCGATGACGATAGATAGAACATCTTTAAGGTCTTTTTGTCCGATATATTCGTCAAACGAATGGGGACGAATACTTTCTTCTATGTTGTCTTGTTCTTGATTTATTTTTGTGTTGATTAATCGTTCTTTTTTGTCTGGTTTAGGATTAGACGTTTTATTCCGTTTAATAGCCATTTAATCAAAGTTTGATTCCTTTTCTTATTTTACTAATTTTTGGACAAATAATCAAAAATCAATGCTTAAAAAAGCTGTTATATTGTTGTTCATTAATTCGTCCTGCTTCGTATAAGGTTTCCGTAATTTCGGAAATAGTTAACACAGAAGAAGCGTTATATCCTTCTGTTTTCAGTTTATCTTTAACTCCTTGTTCGTGGTCAATAAAGACTACAATATCCTTAACAACTAATCCCGAAGAAGTTAATTTTTCTGCCCCTTCTTTAACACTTTTTCCTGTGATTAAAATATCATCAACAATCACCACGGTTTCTCCTGCTTGAAAATTCCCCTCAATTAAACGACGAGTTCCGTGTGCCTTAACTTCTTTTCTAGGATAAATCATAGGATGATGTAACAGTAAAGATAATCCCGTGGCAGTGGGTAAGGAACCATAAGGGATTCCTGCTATTCTATCAAAATTCAACGTCTTTAAAATATCAGCATAAGCCGTTAAAACTTGGTGGAATAATTGAGGTTTAGAGATGATTTTTCTGAGGTCAATATAATAGGAAAAAGTCGCTCCCGATGCTTGAACATATTCCCCAAATAATAAACAACCAATGTCATACAATTGTAAAATTAAATCTTGATGAGGATGGGATTTAAGTAAACAAACATTAGGACTCCAAAGGTCACAATTTTGTAAGTCTTGAGTAATACTTTTTCTATATTGATTAATATCTTGATTGAGATTAATCACCTTTTCTTTCAATGCTTCTGACTTCAAAAAATCTTGAGGGATAGGAATCAATACCCCGTTTCCCATAGGGTTTAAAGAAGCTTTTAAGATTTCATGAATATCATTCCCCTTACTCCAAATACTCCGCATCAATAACAATCTTTCCGGGGCAAGGGAGCGAACTTTTTTAATCACCTCTAAATTGGTGGTTCCTACTTCTAAAAATAACTGTTCTGGGGTTGCCCAAGTTTTCGCTTCTTTGATAATTTGTAGATAAAAAGGAGCTTCATCGGTGGGATATTCTTGTAAAACCACCGCCGAAGGATTAGACGTATGACAGAGGACAAAAACCCCTTGATCCGGATACACTAAAAAAGGAGCAATATGATCGTGTCCGGCGTAAGGACTGACCGTAACCGCATCCACTTGCCACTGTTCAAAAATAGTTTTGGCCAAAATGGTACTGGTATTAATATCTCCATGTTTTGCGTCTAAAATGATAGGAATCTCATCAGGAATCACCTGGATAACCTTTAATAATAAATCCAATCCTTCGCTGCCTAATGCTTCATAAAAGCCCAAGGTTGGTTTATAGGCACAGACTAACCCTGCGGTTTGTTCAATGACCCACGTTAACCAACTTTCTAAGGCAATGATTAAACTTTGTTGCCCTTGCTGGGTATTCTGATCTTGAGGCATCATTTCTGGGTTAGGATCAAGACCAAGGATCAATAAACTATTGTTGGTGGTGATCCGTTGGGTTAATTTCTCGAAAAAATTCATCAGGGAGTTAGCTCTAGAATACGACCGATCTTACCCCATAATGACCAACCTTTGCCCTGTCTTTCTTTGAATACTATGAACAGCAAACGGATAATGATTAATTCCTGGGACCATGAATTAGTCGGCGATCCTAGAAAAGTCTTAGAATAAAATAAGGACGGCTCAAGATCCACTTTGGAGATCGAAGGGTACTTTGTTATTATTTCTCCAACCTACTGTTAAGCCAAAAAATAACTTCTCATTGGAAAGTTCAACAATATGGATTTAATTACGTTAGAAAATTTTCTCGATAATAGCTCTTTTCTCTTATTATTCCTAACCATGCTCATTTATTGGGCCGGGGCCGCCTTTCGGGGTTTGACCTGGTTACCTACTTTGGGAACAACAGGGGTAGCGATCGCAAATTTATGTATGGCCACTTTGTTAGGGGCCCGATGGTTAGAAGGTGGTTATTTCCCACTCAGCAACCTCTATGAGTCCTTATTCTTCTTAGCTTGGGGTATAACAGCTATTCATCTACTAGCTGAACAAATGAGTCGTAGTCACCTCGTCGGAGTGGTCACAACCCCCGTAGCGATGGGGATAACGGCCTTTGCAGCTTTGACTTTACCCTCGGAAATGCAAACTTCTGCACCCTTAGTTCCCGCGCTAAAATCTAACTGGTTAATGATGCACGTTAGTGTGATGATGTTGAGTTACGCAACTTTGATGGTGGGATCTGTTTTAGCGATCGCCTTTTTAGTAGTGACTCGCAACCAAGATATCCAACTCAAAGGCAGTTCCGTGGGAACCGGCGGTTATCGGGATAGGTTAAAAAGCAACTTATTTAAGGATAACCAGGAAGAACCTAGCGTTAATGTAGTACAAAGCAGTGGTAGTGGAGGAACAGCAGTGTTAGAAAGCGTTGCTATTGAGTCTGAACCCATCACCCTATCACCTCAACGTCTCAGTTTAGCGGATACTTTGGATAATATTAGTTATCGTATCATTGGTTTAGGGTTTCCTTTACTAACTATTGGTATTATTGCCG
>JASJBX010000234.1 GCA_030066295.1 Crocosphaera sp. | reverse complement strand
CTGGGAACGGATGAACAAGGACGAGATCAATTCAGTCGTTTACTGTTTGGGGGCAGAATCAGCTTATTTATTGGTCTAGTGGGGATTATTATCTCTTTTCCCCTGGGAATGATTGTCGGTGGTATTTCTGGCTATTTTGGCGGCTGGATCGATGCGGTTTTGATGCGTTTCGTGGAAGTTTTGATGACCATTCCTGGTATTTATCTTTTAGTGGCCTTAGCGGCGGTACTCCCCCCTAGTTTAAGCAGCGCACAACGGTTTCTATTGATCGTCTTAATCACTTCCTTTATCGGTTGGTCGGGACTGGCCAGAGTTATCCGTGGTCAAGTGTTATCCCTCAAAGAACAGGAGTTTGTCCAAGCAGCAAAAGCGATGGGAGCTACTCCTTGGCGCATTATTGTTCATCATGTGCTGCCCCAAACGGCAACCTATATCATTATTTCAGCCACTTTAGCGGTTCCGGGTTTTATTGTCTCTGAATCTGTCTTAAGTCTCATTGGTTTAGGTATTCAACAACCTGACCCCAGTTGGGGCAATTTACTATCGGTCGCGACCAATGCCTCTATTTTAGTGCTGCAACCCTGGTTAATTTGGCCCCCTGCTCTTTTAATTATTCTTACAGTTCTTTCCTTTAATTTACTGGGGGATGGTTTACGGGATGCCCTCGATCCCCGTAGCCTGGAGTAGTTTGTTCATTCTGTATATTTTTGTTAACTTCGTACTATAGCTCAAAAATATCCCTTGACTTTTTTTGGAAGGTTAAGGGAAACTTACAATAAACTAAGTAGACCACTGACTCAATGTTAAGTTTTGCTAAGATTTGATTAATAATGCTACTGTTGATCAAGATTTATCTCTTGATAAAAATGGGCAAAATTAATCCCTATTCGCAGCAATGCAGTCCTTATTCCCTTTATAGACCCCTATTCTAGAATCAACCATGAACATGGAAACCCTAGAATTTATCATTTATCCTGATGGCCGTGTTAAAGAAACGGTCACCGGCATAGTCGGTGCCTCCTGTCAAGAGGTAACCGCAGCGATCGAAGCTCAACTCGGGCGAGTCCTTTCTAACGAAAAGACTTCCCAATATTATCAGCAACCCATTACTGAATCGACGAAAGCGACGAATCGAGCGTCTTTTAGCGATTGGTAAAGGTTGATATTCCTTGATTGTGTAACCCTGTTTAACGTTTTAAATTGCAAAGAATATGTCACACTTTAGTAACATTAAAACCCAAATTCGTAACCTAACCTCCCTCAAAGCAGCACTCAATGACATGGGAATCGACTGGAAAGAAGGACCCCATACCGTTAGAGGGTATCAAGGACAAACCCGCACAGCCGAAGTTGTGGTTCAACAAGACAATAACTATGACATCGGTTTTAGCTGGAATGGCAGCGAATACGAATTAATCGCCGATTTACAATATTGGCAACAACCTCTATCCGTTGAAGGATTTTTGAAGAAAGTGACCCAAGGATATGCTCTGCATACCATTCTGGAGGAATCTAGTAAGCAAGGGTTTCAAGTGGCCCAACAACAAAAGAACGAAGACGGTTCCATTCGTCTTGTTGTTCAACGCTGGAGTGCGTAATGACTGATTTTTCCCCAACCCCCGATCGCTCTGGGTTAGAACCGGAACTAGGGGGGATCTTTCGAGATGCCCCCGAAAGGACGGGTTTTGAACCAGAGTTAGGGGGTCAACTACGACAAAAGGGGGTTTATGTGGACGAAGTGACCTGTATTGGCTGTAAACACTGCGCTCATGTTGCTCCGAATACCTTTTATATTGAGTCCGATTACGGGCGATCGCGGGTTTACAATCAAGATGGAGACGAAGAGGATACCATTCAAGAGGCGATGGACACTTGTCCTGTAGATTGTATCCATTGGACTGATTATACAGAGTTAAAACAACTCGAAGAAGTCCGCAAACATCAACAGGTTAAACCCCTTGGTTTTCCTCAAGTTCATCATGATCCCAAAAGAAAGAGAAAACCGTCAAAAAGAAATTAATGAGGTGAGTTCGGTGTTAGGGGTTCGGGGTTCGGAGTTATTCTTTTTCAAACTTGTTGAGAATTATCCCTAATTTTCCTTTTGTCGAACTCAGGTTCATGGGTTTTCGTAAATCCTCGTACAAGTTGCTAGGGTGAGTATTTCTGATTAACTGCTCACCCTGTCCCCATTAATTATCTTCTTCCGGAAAAAAATAAGCTAAGGATTGATCATTATTATTAGGTGAATTAAGTACAGAAATTTTATGATGGGGAATACCCAAAGAAATCCCTGCTTCATCAAAAGCGTGTTTAACCCTGAAGCGAAATTCTCGACCAATACCCCAATGTTCACTGGGTTGAGTTCTAATTAAAACATGAATCACAATCCCTTCATGGGACACATCATCTACTCCTAAGACTTCTATAGGATCTAGGATTTTCCTGCTCCATTCGGGTTCCTTTTGCATTTGATTTGCTACTTGGGTCATCACAGAAATTGCTTTTTTTATATCTTCATTCCAAGCAATTTTGATGGTAAAATTCACCCTTGACCATTCCTTTGTATTATTAATAACGGTGCTAATCTTACTATTAGGAATAGCAATCACTTGTCCATCAAGATTCCGCAGAGATGTAACAAATAAATTAATATTTTCTACTAAACCTGCCATACCTCCACCGATATCGATGACATCCCCAATGGCATAACGATCAGTACATAAAATAAGAATACCATTGAGCATATCTTCTAATAAGTTACGGGACAAAAACGCAAGAGCTAGGGTTAAAACTCCGGCACCTGCTAAAACGGAAAGATTAAGCCCAATGAGCCATATACTACCATAAACACCTAAGATAAATATGGTAAAACTGGTAGCTTGTTTAAGCACGATTGAATAAGTATTAATTCTGAGGGTATAACGGTTAGACGTAGGATTAATAACTTGCGCTTGATTAGCCCAACGATGAAGATAATAATCAATTATAAAATCGGTAATTTTATCGAGAATAATTAAAACTATCCACAAGAACATTAAGTTAAGACTTTCTCTGAGAAGATAAACTGATAAGAAACGAGCATCACGAAAGATTAAAGTAATAATAATCAAACTCGCAAGCAAACTAAATAACTGAAAAATAAAAGAAACTCTAAGTAATAGATGATAGGAATTTCTTTGCTGCTCAATTAGATTTTGTTGTTGTAATATTATTTTTTCTTTTGAGCTAGATAGCTGAGTATAAAACCATTTGTTTTTTTTGATTATTTTTTTAATTATTTTAAAAATCTCATTTAAAAAGAGTAGTAATTTTACTTTCTTTTTATTTGAATTTACAGATACATTATTAGTTTCTTTTTTATTAGAATTATTCGCTTTTTCATTCAAATTACTAGAAGTAACAGCTTCAGGATTTAAAGTAATAGATTCTGTCAAATCTTTAAGTTTTTTCCTAAGTTTATTATCCCATGTTCTCAAAAATTTTCTAATCAATTCAAGGATAAAAATTGATAAGAATCCTACTCCTAAAACAATCGCAGAAAAAATCCATCTATGTTTAGGATATCGTTGGTCAAATTCATATCCCCAAAAAGCATTACTAAAGGAAAGTCTGATATTAGTTTGCCAAATCTTTGCTAAATTTTCAACCGTTGTTCCATTTGCTCTGGCATCTATTGCTGTTACGGTAATAAGTGATTGTGAGGCAATTCCTAAATCAAATTCGTCTGGAATATAAACAACAGTGTGATTGTTTTTGATGCCAATTTTAATAGTTGGTGTCCAAGGATGAAGGGGTTTAATAGGGGTAGATTTCCATAAATTTCTAACTGAACTAGGTATCCAAAATTTCCAATCCGTAATCTCAATTTTTTCAGAGTTCGGTTGATTACGAATAATATTTTGAACAATTCTGTTAAAAACTTGTTCAATGACTTTGGCACGTTTTTCTATTAATTGGGTAACTTCAGGATTAGATTGATCAATGTCTTTCAAAATAGCTAAAATTAGCTCAGGGGTAAGTAATTCAGCGTGGATATTGCGAGAATCATCATGAATATAAACATCACTACACCAATATCTTCCACAAGTATAAGCTTTATTGAGATCCCAAGGAGGTGTTTTACTGTCGGGACTATTGTTGGAAGGAGAAAATAGGCTAATTTGTCCAAAACTTTCCGTTGTCCAAGTTAAAGTTAAGGTTAAACTCAAAATAAAGATAATGATTAACCTAGAAAGATATAACATCAGTTTTTTGCTTGGTTGAGCCTCAATTTTTACTAATTTTAGATTTTTCATCATAACTTTTATGTTTTTATTATTTTAACAAGAAGATAAATTTTATACTCTGATTTAAGATAGTATTTAAAATCAGTAAAAAAGATGACTGATAACTGATGACTGTTAAAAAGAATATTCTAATCCTGTACTAAAAAACATATTGAGATCGGGATTTTCTTCTAAGACTTTATCACTGCGATAACGCAAAAATAAACGACTCACAAATGACCATCTTTCAGTTATGGGATAAGACAGTTTAGTATTAGAATTGAATATAAAGTCCTCTAATTCATCTAAAGCGGGTAGAAAGGCAAAGGTTTGATTAATCTTAGCCTTACCCAGAGAAAAACCACGACCCAAAAAAATAACCCCTAAAGTGGGACTGGTTTCGTTTCTTCTTTCTTCAAAATCTACATAATCATATTCATAACGGGGTCCAATACCTAACTGAAAATCGAGAAACTCACGGTTAGATTCACCACGCCAAAGATTTAACCCTGCACCGAACCACACACCGGTAACAATAGTTAAATCTTCATCATCATTTCTAGAAGAATATAAATCCTCATTAACGCTACTAAAAAAGTCAACAAAAAAATTCCAATCTTCATCAAAATGACGACGATAAACAGCCGTCATTAAAGCCCCTGGCCGATAATTATTGACTGCACGACTGCTATCGTAACCAAGATAGATATTCCCATCAACTAAAATATCTTCTTGAGTCCATTGTTTGTTATAATCGACGTTAACGCCTAAAAATCCGGTGGTATCTCTAAAAGAACTGACATTTCCTGCTACACCAAGTTTTAATTGAGTAGGGGTTTCTTTAAAAGGAAAATCTGGAGAAGGTTGGGCAGCTTCTGCGGTTAAAGTTTGACTTTGAGATAAAAATAATTCTGCTTTTTTTTCTTGTTGCATTTTTTCGTATTGAAAAGCAGCATTTAATAATAATTGTCCTTGGATTAATTTATCTTCTAAAGTATCAACCAAGGGCATAACTTTATCTAATACAGTTAAAGCCTGTTTTTCTTGTCCAATTTTGTAATAATAGTCAGCGATTTTAATTAGGGTGGTTATTTTTAATTCTTGTTCATTAAGGCTTTCAACAAGGGATAAAGATTGATATAAAATTTTCTTGGCTTGTTCAATTTCCCCAATTTTGTAATAGGATAAGGCTAAATCATTTAATAAATTAACTTTAAGTTGTATATTATCAATTTGATTAATCATTTCTAGGTTTTGATCAAGGGAAGACTTTTTAATAAGCGTATTCTTTTGATTAGCTACATTCCAGGGAAGTGTGTGACCATCAGAAAATGAATCCTCAGCCATAACAGCAGAATTCATCGTCAAGAATAATCCAACAAAAAAAAAAGCACTCATTAATTGTTTAGAAAATAATAAAAAAGACATGAGTTAGTGATAAAATAAGCTATTTTATGGTCGTTTATTAAACATTGTTTAACGTTGATCCTAACGTATTGACTTGAGAACTTCAAGAAAACATTTTCGGTAAAGACTGTACAGTTTGAGCGAGATCCCGACTGACAATAGATTGAAACTTGGTACGAATTTCGGGCTGAGTTTCTAGAAATTTTCGGAAAGGTTTTACCGACCAACAGATATAACGGGAAGGAACTTTCAGCTTGATGGTGAGGGGCAGAGGATCTCCGGTAAACTGAGAAGATATACCAATCAGTTTCCCTTCGGGAATGGTTAACAGTTCTTTCTCTTCTAGGATGGCCACTGCCTCTCCAGAACATAAAATCATTACTGAGGTGCTTACTTCCCCTCGATCAAGTAGAATTTCTTCGGGTTTTCCTTCCTTCCATTCTCCCCAAGTCAGCACTTTGAGAAATTCCCGACGACTGAGGCTTTTAAACGCTAAATTGTACAATTTTTCTTCTTCGGGCTTCAGTTTAACCGGTCGCCTTTCTAGTAAGAGGATAATCACATTGACAACATTAACCCCCATAAACAGTAAATTCCACAAGACAGGTATCCAGAGGGGGGGTGACTGCAACAAACAATAAGGAATAAAGGTTAATTGTGCGCCAATGGCGAGAAGGCGTAATGCCAAAATACTACGAACACTGAAAGAAATGAGGGTAAGAATGCTCGATAAGTTAACGAGAATATCGGGGGTAAACCAATTGGGCGGTAACTGGGATAAGGTAAGGGCGATGATGATTCCTAGCAGAATGAACCCAATAAAAAACCACAACTTTTTTTTCATTTTGATTTTAAGTAAGCTGTTAAAGATTCAATTTTATAACAGATCATCCTCCATTTAAGAATCGATATAGATGATTTTTGAGCTTTACATGACCAAATATTGAACATTGAACATTGAACATTGAACATTTTGGTTTCAAGCCTCTCCCGTCCCGGAGAAAGAAGTTTGGGAGAGGTTTCAAGCCTACTTCCAAACGAATGATAAATGATAAATGATAAATGAAATGACGGGAACATTTCAGCGTCTCATCGGTCTATCAGAAAACGGTCAGGACTTTCCATTATTAATTAAGTTTTCCATCTTTACTAAAAAAATGAGGAGAAGTAAAGCCATGTTAGCTAAAAAATTAGCAGTTGTAGCGGCCACTGCTACCGTTTGGATGGGTTTAACATCGGTGGGTTCGGCACAAAAATTTACGGATATCAAAGACAACCCCTATGAGTCTGAGATCGAGGAAGCAGCCAAAATACTCGTTGTTTCCGGGTTTCCTGATAAAACCTTTCGGCCCGAAGAGGTAGTAACAAGAGAACAGGCTATCTCTATGATTGTAGATGGACTTCAGACTCTCACTGCCATTAATATCAACGAAAAACCCACCAGTCGGGTGCGGCCCTTTCTCGATGTTGAGTCCTCTCGTTGGAGTGCTGCGAAAATTAATTGGGCGCAATGGAATATTATGCCCGAAGGAACGGCCACGGGAAACTTTCGACCCACTGACTATATTACCAGAGCAGAATTATTGGCTTTTCTGCGTCGTTCAGCAGAAGTTCTTAAAGCGAAACTGGGTCGAGAAACGGTTCTCAAAGGCAATAAACAAGAGATTAAATTCACTGATGTTTCAGGATACAATGAGCAGTTAACCCGACAAATGTCTGCTTACTGTGGTATTGCTTCTCCTCTCAATGAAAAAGGCGAAAAATTCGCTCCAAATGAACCAGCCAAGCGAGACTATACAGCAGCAGCAATTTTAAGAACCATTAATTGTGTCAGAAACGATTATCGGTAATTGACATACTCCACTCCCTGAAGTGAGTGGATTCTCCACGCATCACTGCGAAAGGATTACTGGCTCATTCAGACCGCTTAACTATCTCCACTCTCGCAGTAGCTAGCCATAGGCGGGGCTGTCCCCAGTCGTTCAGGTGGTTGGCCTCAGTTCTCGGATGCCCTCCGATACTGTTTATTGAGAATTTGGTTTTTTTAACTTTGGTACTTCTTCCGTTTCCCTAGCTGTTTTTGCTGTGTTTTCGCCACCACAGGTTCTTAGTTTCGACCTTCTCGGAACGCTTTGCCTCTAGAATTTTCTAGCCTACGCAGTAGGGGGTCGGG
>JASJBX010000048.1 GCA_030066295.1 Crocosphaera sp. | reverse complement strand
CGACTCGCAGGGAAAACCCTAACCCTCAATCAACACAAAATTCGACTTGGTTTACCAGAATCTCAATTTATCACCCCTCATCATCACCTCTATTCCCGTCTCGTTGTTATCAAGGGATTTGATGACCCCCAACCCTTCCTAGAAGCAGCACAACGCCAACTAAACCAGCGCAACATCACTGCAAACCTTAGCCTCATTACCAGACCCCAAGGTGAACCCATCCGTCGTATTATTAAGGTGAAAAAGAGAACCTTAGTCGGTTACGGAGTCAAAATAAGCGATTTAAACGAACAAGACTCAATTTCACTACAAGAACAAGGAATCGGAGGAAAACACAAAATGGGATGCGGTGTATTTCTTCCATGCAACCATAGACGAAACTAGCAATGACTACTACATCCTCGAAACCGAAAATTCATCTTCATCTCAACGCACCCGACACCACCATAATCCATCGTGCAGGGTTATTAGGACTTTGGATGACCCTAAAACAGCTAGAAAAACGATTTCCTAACCCATCCCAACGAGTAGGAGAAATATCATGGAAATTGACTCCTTATAGTGTTAGTTTGGACTGGAAAGGACAAGACAAAATCGTATTAGATTGGCTACTGAAACAAGCATTTCAAATCGATAATAGAGGATTAATTTCATTAACAGGTTTGAATCCTCAATCCATGCCATTAATCAATAAAATTCATCTACATCAGGTACTTACCCATACCTTACTGCAATACAATAAAAATGTAACTCCCATCACCCGTCGATACAAAGTTTTAGGAATTAACTTAAAGAAAACTGCACTTTATTTATTACTTAATTTACTTATAAAACTACCGATACCCTGGCAATTTTATTTATTGGCTAAAGGCAAATTAGATTCTCTTAAATCCTTAACATTTAAACTAGATCAAGTTCAATTAACTCTTAGCTATGAGCAACTTATTACCTACGTTAATCAGAACTTTAGTCAACAACTCTGTAACCGAAAAACCAATCAATTGATAGAAGATTGTATTCCCATTGTTAGTTGGCTATATCCTGGAGCAATTGTTCGACATGAGACAATTAGAAAAGACAATAAATGTAAAGAACCCACAAAATACGCTTTTGCCCTTCTGTTTTTGCCCGTTGCTTGTCACTATTTAATATTATCAAAAGGCATCCACGAACAAATCAAATCTAGAAAAACACATCCTATCAAATGTTTACTGGTTATTCCAGATCCCATTAACCTAGAAGAATCTGCTCAAATACGTTGGCGTTTGAATAATACAAAATATCAAAATTTATACGTTTCAAGTTTAGGAGAAGCTGCATTTAGTTATTATGTCAAAGAACTCACTAATAACTTTTCTACCCAAAGATGCCAAGTAATACTCTACGGAAACCTGATGAAAAAATATAAATTCAGAAATCCAGTAGAGATTCAAGACTTTCAAATTAAACCAAAACTTCTTCAAACTTATCAACTGGCTAATCGTTATCTCCTAAAAAATAAACTGATACAAACTGAATTTAGTTTTCTAGTTAGACTCAATTTACTTAAAGGGATAATTGCGGAAAATCTTCTGAAACGAAAACCAATTTGGAAGAACTTATGGTTAATCCTGAAACAGCAGGATTCTTCTAAAGAGATAAGAAAACAACTCAACTATAATCAGCACGGATTATTCATTATGATCAAGAATAATCAAGATATTACTAAAGCTCATAATGCTTTTATTGACGTAATACATGAAGCATTGAAAATTATTTATGCTCAAATTTATCAAGATAATCCAGACGCAGCACCAAAAAGAATTGAAAGGGAGAATCAAAAACTGAAATCCAAACTCTTAGATTGCTATAAAGAAGATACTTTTCGACATTTAATGGCTAAATTATTCTCAAAAGCGGGTAATCTCTCTACTCTTAATGAAAATCGAACTTTAGTTCTCCCCATTATTACTGGAAAAGTTGACTGGAAAGAAGCAAGAGATATTGCCTTAATTGCCTTATCCAGCTATCCAACTAAAGCAAGAATGAATCAAGAAACATTAGTCTTTTTTGCCTTTCCTTTACTAATAGAAGATCAGTTATATAGATTAGCCTTTCTACTTTTATAATTAATTGGAAACTATCACCATGCGATACTTATTTGGTAACTTACTGACTCGTTATGCACCGGCTTCTTTAAACCGAGGAGAAAATGATGGAAATGAACAACTGATTCAACAAATTATCTGGCACAATGATCCTCACAGTACCGTTTCTCCCTTTAGCATTCGTTGGAAAGTTCGTTTTCAATTTCAAGAACAAGAACAACAAGTTTATGAAAAATGGGATAATAGTAAAAGAATTCGTATTCCCCAGAGTAAAACACATAATCCTCAAGAATATATTGATGATGATGTCATGGGATTTATGACACCAGAAGCAGGTAAAAAGAATCAAAAAGAAACCAATAAAGCACGTCAGGGAGCATTAGGAACCAATCGTGCTATTTCCTTAACTCCTTATGACGGAACAACTTTCAACTATTACAATAGTCGCAAAAAAGATAAACTTTCTATTCATGGCACCAATGTTCATAATACTTGTTATCAATATTGTTTTGCGTTGGATTCAAAGCATCTTGTTAATCCATCTCGTATTTTGAATGTCATTGATGCTTTTATTTCTTTAAGTCAAGTTGGAGGACATCGTAATGATTCCTTATTTGATTTTTCTCCTGAAAGTATGATTCTGCGTTGGACAAATGATAATTGTCCTCGGTTTCTCTATTGTTTTGAACAAAATGAAAATAAAGAAGTCATTGCACCTAAATTAATCGAACAAGTAGAAGCAGAAGATATTAAATCTGAAGAATTATGGATTGGCGGAGAAATTACCAAACGATTAAATCTTGAAAATGCTCATACTTTTAGAGGAATCAAAAAAACGGCTGAAAACCTTAAAATAAAAATTATTGAAGACTTAAAATTATCTACCGAGGAATCTAAAAAAGAAGAAAAATAATGAAATCAATAGCGATTTATATTGATGTTCCTGTTGCTACCTTTCGCCAATCTCATGCCAGAGAATACGGTAAAACTTATCCTTATCCTCCCCATTCAACGGTTTACGGACTTTTGCTCTCTTTAGCCGGAGAAATGAATATGCAAAAGCATTGTGGGGTTCAGTTAGCAATTGCTATGTTGTCTCAACCCGAAAAATCTAAAACCTTGAGAACTTTGCATCGCTTTAAGTTTAAAGAAGAAGATCATCAAAGCAATAAACGACCCGATTATCAAGAAATATTAACAGACATTCGTTTTATTGTCTGGGTAAAATCAGCAGAAGATAAACATAAACCTACCTTAACAGAAAGACTAGAACAAGCATTATTAAATCCTGACTCTGTGAATCGATGGGGAGTTTTATATTTAGGAGAAAGTGATGATTTAGTTAATATTATAAAGTTAGTTCCTGATGATTTTTCCGTTCAATCAAGACAATGGTTAATACAAGACAATAATGGTTGGATTACTTTACCTTATTGGGTAGATCATTTTGGGTTCAAAGGAACACATTGGTTAAGATATCGATTAGAGGCAATTCCCTGTTCATCTCCACCTGACTTAGCATGGACAACCATTCAAGACTAATTTTACAAGCACCTCTAGATGTTGGAAGAGTCAAACGGTTAAAATCTGCTGTAAAGCTTATATAGTAAGGGATTGAATCGTTTTATAGATAGACTAGGTACTTGCAAATGTTGCACTGTAAGGGTTTCAGGATTTTGAACAAGACAAATATTAAACTTTTTGGTACGTTTTTGAGTTAGCGACAGAGGTGCTTGTAAAATCATCTATGAGCATAAGTTGGAACAAGCTTTTAGCTGATGCCGTGATCCATTGCTTGATGTCGTAAGGCGTTACTCACGTTCAATCCTAGTAAGGACCCGACATCCACTAAGATATGTGATCCATTGCTTGATGTCGTAAGGCGTTACTCACTTCCCTGAACAATCCCCTCAGACTAACCCAGAAAGTGATCCATTACTTGATGTCGTAAGGCGTTATTCAAAGTAAAATGCCTAGAATAGTTAGCAAGCAAGTCAGTTTGCTTGGTTGTTAGGACTATGAGTTTGTTTTACCTCCAAACTCTCCATGCTAAGTTTCTTCCCTTCTCCTTACTCTGACGAACTTCTCTACAGTGCCTTAGGCCGATATCATGTTCGTAGTGGAAACAATAGCCCAAAAATAACCCTCAAGGAATTATATAACGATAACAATACTATCGCTACTGTTGACCTTCCTTCTAATATTGATGCTTTAGTCAATCAACTGCCTTTACTTTCTAGCTACACAGCAGATGAATTTATAAATAATCATACTTTTTATCCCTTTTATTCCCCATTTTTACCCAAAAAACGGGCTATTACTATTAAAAACTCCATGAAAGCCAACTATGGAGGCAATATTCATACTCGGATTGGGATTGTCGCCAGTTCAATTCCTCTACTTCCATTCCTTCGTTTTTGTCCAGATTGCCTCAAAGAAGACGAAAAACAATACGGAGAAGCTTATTGGCATCGAATTCATCAAACAGCGGGGGTTTTAGTTTGCCCTCATCATGGTGTTTCCCTACACAACAGCACCGTCGCTTTTCAAAGACTCAACCGTCACGAATACGAAGTCATCACTCCTCAAAATTGCCAACAAAACACTTCAATTCCTTACTATAGTCCTCAAGCTTTAAAAACCTTCATTCAACTAGCTCAAGATGTAGCTTGGTTATTCAAGCATCCTCAATCCCCTCAATCTATTGATTACTATCGTCAACGGTACTTAAACCGCATGATTGAGCGAAAACTTGCCACTGCTTCCCACAGAGTGCATCAAAAACCCTTAATTGATCAATTTATCTGCTTCTATGGATCAGACGTATTGAAACACCTCAACTGCATGATTGCTTATAACGATTCTAGTAACTGGTTATCGAATATTGTGCGAAAAAATCGCAAAGTTTTCCATCCGATCCGTCATATCTTAATGATGCGCTTTCTATATGGTTCTGCTGAAGCCTTTTTTAAGAGTGAAGATAATTATAAACCCTTTGGTGATGGACCTTGGTTATGTTTCAATGGTGCAGTTGACCATTATAAGCAACCCGTCGTCACTAATGTTCAAATTAGCCATTGTTTAGAGAATAAAAAGCCATTAGGGACGTTTACTTGTTCCTGTGGCATGATTTACAGTCGTACTGCTTCCGATAAAACTCCAAAAGACAATTATCGCATCGGAAGAGTGATTACTTATGGGGAAATTTGGGAAAAACGCTTACAACAATTAGTAGAAGTAGAAAAATTAGGATTAAGAGCCACTGCTAGAGCTTTAAAGGTAGATACTCGCACCATTAACCGCTATGTTGATCAATTAGGGCTTAATGCTTCTTGGCAATCTTCCACCTCTCAACCGAAACCAGCAGACACTCAACCTCCTGATAATCATAATCCTCAATCAGAATATCGTCAGCAATGGTTAAACCTTCAAAAAACCTATCCTGATGCAACAAAAACCACTCTCAGAAAGCAATTTCCTGCGCTTTATATGTGGCTGTATCGCAATGATAAAGACTGGTTGAACGAGCATTCACCCACCTTACAGCGTCCCGTTTCTATTAATAATCGGGTAAATTGGGAAGAACGAGATAAACAGATCAAACTGCAAGTAGAAGAAGTCGTGACTCAACTGCTCAATCTTGATGTTCCCCAACGCATAACCATCGGTAAAATCGGCACAATGACGGGTTTAAAAGCCATGTTAGAGCAAAAGCTTGATAAATTACCCTTGACTCAAGCTTATCTATCAGAAGTCACTGAATGCGTCACAAAGTTCCAAAATCGGCGGATTCAGTGGGCAATTTCCGAAATTCACCGACGAGGAGAAGAAGTCAAAACATGGAAAGTGATGCGGTTAGCAGGAATGAAGGAACATGAATTTGAGAGGGTGGAGAAGATAGTTTTGAGTATGCCGAAAAATATCATTTAGTGTTTTATACATTACCTCTAGCTTGAACTTCGAGTTGTGCCATGATGTTCTGTACTTCAACATAAACATCTGCTGTTTGGGTTGTGTCTTCAAGCCGTACAACCACAGCATAAGGTACAGGGTTAGGATTCTTACGCCCCCATTTTTCGTATGCTGCAATAGCTAATGTGTAGCACTGTTGGCTATATTCAGATTTGTGTATTTTCCACTCGCAGATTCCATGTTGAACTGTTCCTCTGGAACGTAAAGTAATACCGGGTTCAAATTTTAATTCTTTGGGATTTTTGGCTGTCTCCTCATCATTACTTTCTTCACCTTCTTCTTCTACAGACATGGACCGAATAACTTCTTCTTGATCCACGTCTCCTCTAAACATTCGCCATTTTAGCGTTGTTCCCAAATAATTTTCTAATCCCCATCGCTGAACTTCAGGAGCATAAACCACTGTAACAGTTAACCGTTTTACTCCCATTTCTGCGTCTGCTAAACACTCAGGAACAGGAATATCAAAAAAATTAACAGTATTAGGTTGAATGTCATCCTCAAATATTAGAATTGCTGTGTATTTATCACATTCCGTTGCTCTAATATCATCTGGTATTCCGTAACCAACAACATTTAACCAATGCTTAGGTTCCACCTCATTCATTTCTTGCTTAAAATTATCAAAATTCTCATAATAGGGAGGGTAAGTAGCAGAATTAACGGTTAATGCTTTCAATAAAGAGGCAGAAAGATCATAAAAACCAAGAGACTGCATATCGTAGAGAATACGAGCCATTTTATGAGCAACACGAGGAGCAGCAAAACTTGTTCCTGACTTATGAGCAATTGCAGGTGTCAGTTGATGACTTGCCATCATTACATTAGTCCCTGGATTTTCTCTTACTGAGCTATTTTGCTCTAATAAATAATTACCACCATATTCTACTAACTCAGGCTTAATTTCTCGGTTAATTCCTGAACCACATCGAGTAAAAGGAGACGGTTGATGTTGTTCTGCTATTGCCATTGCTGTCGTTACCGGTCCTACTGCTTGAGTGGTAGGACTCATAGAACCTACTGTCACAGCCAGTGCTGCCTGTCCAGGATCATAAATTGAGGCTTCATCATCTATAAAATATTTGGGATAAGGTAATCCGTCCTCATGATAATATCTGACATTGGAAGTTGATATATTGCCTGTAATAGTAATAAAAACTACGTCATATTCTCTGGAAAGTTTATCAATACTTCTAGCTATCCAAGAATTACGAGGAATCGTTCGTTTTGCTTCTTCATGCCATTTTCGATTCGTAAATTGAATAGATAAATTAAAAATTTTAATTCCAATCTTTGTAAAAGTTTCAACAACTTCTCTCAAGATTATAGAGAACATTTTTTCATCTTCAATTTCATTATCTTTGTTTAAGATTCTAGCACTAGCAATCCAAATATTTCCTCTATTTTCTGCATTTTGATATAAATTTAAAGCATAATAAGAAGCTAAAGAAGCGACCCCAGAACCATGTCCACACTCGTCGTTAGGATTATCCCTATCTAATTCAGACCTAAGAAAAGAACGCATTAAATCTTCTTTTACAACAGGTTTTAGGAAAGGATTTCCACTCGTAACCCCTGAATCTACAATACATACCATTGGTGCATCTGGGGGAGGGCTAATAAATTCCCCTAAATTTTCAATGTTAAAGTTTGCTAATGTTTGGTGAAATGTTTCAAAGGCTGGACGAGCATCAAAATAGACTATTTTAGTTTGCCATTTCCTATCTTCTACTAATTCTTGAAAAACTTCTCCGGTACATCGAATTACAGCACGACAAGTTCCTTTTATCTCTTCATGCTCAAATAAATTTCCTTTCCTTCCACTTTCAAACAATTTTTTTATTTCTTCCCGTATTTTTTGTAATTCATTTCTTTTTTGATTTTTGCCTTGCTGTAAAGACATTATTTCAATTTCAAAAATAATTGACTCTTGTTGAATTAATTCGTCATATTGTTCAAAAAATACTTGACAAAGACGATCTTTAGGTGAAGCTTCTTTAATTGTATTAAGATAAGCAAAATTTTTATGAGGAGGTTGAGGAGCTTCACCTTTTGTTATTATTTCTAATTCACCTTGTCCAAATTCTTCAATTTTTTTTTCTAGGTTCTCTAATTTTTCAGTTCGAGGAACAGCAAGGGTAAAATGTTGCGTAGATTCCGAAATTGCTTTTAAATCTGTACCACGTAAATTAATTTTTTGTTCATGTTCTAGTTTAATTAATACTGCTTTTCTTTCCTCTTCGGACATTGTCTGGAGTTTCCGAGAGATTTTTCTAACTTGCTGTCTTAAATTATTAGCCTTCTCTCCTCTTTGTTGGATTTTCTCTGTTGGAAGTAGAACAGGAGGACGTTTTTCTGGACGACGTTTAGACGTTTGAGGCTGAATGAGGGATAAGAGAGGAAAATCTGGGTTCATTACACAATCGTTCTAGTTTTCATTCTTGCTTCAGATGAAGCTTTTTTAAAAGTCTTAAGTTGCTCGGAAATATCCTGACTTTTAAGTTTTTCTCGACCTTCAAGAATCATGGTTTTAACACCTTCTATAGTAATACGTTGAATATCTGCATAGGATAGTGAACTCATATTCTTAGCAATATATTCAAATGAGCCTTCAAAATAAACTCCATTTAAAAGATGTTTAAGATATAATTCTCGTTCGGTTTTGGTGGGTAACGAAAATTCAATTAGATCATCAAATCTTCTCCATAATGCAGGATCTAATAAGTATTGATGATTACTAGCAGCAATAACAATACTCTTGGATGAATCAAAAGAATCCATTGCTTGTAATAAACTATTGACAACTCGCTTAAGTTCACCAACGTCATTAGGATCATCTCGATTTTTACCTACTGCATCAACTTCATCTAAAAGTAGGACCATTGGAGTTATGTTAGCCAAATTAAAAACACGCTGGAGATGAGAGGCGGTATCTCCTAAAAAACTAGAAATAACAGCACTTAATCTTAATACACCTACTGGAAGCCCAAGTTCATACGCCAAATATTTTGCAGTAAACGTTTTGCCACATCCAGGAGGTCCCCAGAAAAGAAGTTTAGTTTTTGGTAAGTATCCATACTTAGCTAATCTTTGTCGTTGGCGATGCTCATCTAGGACTCTCTCTATTTTGGCTTTAGTTTCTTGATTAAAGACAATTTGGGTTGAGTCTACGGAGCTTTCCTCTAATATAACTAAATCTTCACCGCTACGACGATCTTTGGGTAGTAATCTTAGTCCATTTTGTGCATTCTGTTTCAATGGTTGCTTTCCTAACGCTTGTTGTAGTTCTCTCGCCTGAGCATGATGATTAGCTGCTAGTTCGTCAGCAATCAAAGATTCTGCTGCTCTATAAAAAGCACCATCGTTACGTTCTCTGAAAGCTTGAAATAGCCTTTTAAGTTGTTTTGTAGCTACCATCATCTCATATCATGGCTTATGAATTTAGACTTGGAGACTGATCTAAGAAGCTAGATGTGTCCCTCGATATTTATAGGTTATGTTAGGATTACTGTCTATGAGTTTATCAAACCTTAACAATATCATTGTACTAACCATGTAGCCTATGAGGTTAAGAGGAGCAAGGAATTTCCACAAAGCTTAATAAGCGAATGCTGCTAAGTTATTCGGCGATCGCTGTTTCTTATAATAATTTTGGTCTAGTCCAACAACTACAATGTTACTCGTGATTTAGAATCTCAAACTTCATTTTTTATCCAATTATTCAATCACCTCATCGTATTTACTCAAATCATCCCTTGGAAGTTGTTCTATCTCCTGAAAAATATCCCCAACTGACTTTTTCTCCAACCAGTGATGACGTTCCTTGGTATAGTCCCCTTGTCCAGATTGAAAATACTGAATAAAGCGAAGGGTATCAGCAAGCCCCAGAGCATTTATGAGAGCTTCATAACCTTCCTGTATAATTTCATGTTGCGTTTTCATCGGTTTCGAGAAATGAAGATACCATGATTATTGTACTCATTGTAGGAGTCCGAAGCACAGTAGGATCAATGTCAACATTTTATCCTTGCATCTAGACCGACGGTTTTTGACTTCAAAAATTTACCAACTTTATTATCTAACAAAAATGAGGTTTAACAACTGCCGGGGAATTTACTAGCTAAAATTTACCAACTTTATTTTTTACATTTCTCTTTTACCTAACGAGAGATTAGGCATTAGATTCATATAAATTTACCAACTTTATTATATATCAACAGCAAAAACCATAACGTTCCGGAATGGGAAGCCACGGAAGCTGGACCCTTTGAACATTGGCCTACAGGCTTAGGGTTTGACTACTTCTATGGGTTTGTCGGAGGCGATGTTGACCAATACCACCCTCCCCTAATTGAAAATACAACCCGTATTCTACCTCCGGCAACCAACGCCGATGGTTCACCTTATCACTTTAATACTGATTTAGCCGATCATGCGATTAACTACATCAAGACTCAAAAAGTCCTGATACCGGAAAAACCCTTCCTGGCTTATTTTGCTACTGGTGCTACCCACTCCCCTCACCAAGTTCCCCAGGAATGGATTGACAAATATAAAGGTAAGTTCGATATGGGGTGGGATCTATACCGCGAACAAACCTTTACTCAACAGAAAGCCTTGGGAGTTATTCCCCAAGATGCTCAACTAACCCCTCGTCCTGCTTCTTTGCCCGCCTGGGATTCTTTAACGGCTGACGAACAGGCATTATATGCCCGGATGATGGAAGTTTGTGCAGCTTTTACGGAGCAAACCGACCATGAAATCGGTCGAGTTATTGATGCGATCGAGGAGATAGGTGAATTAGATAACACGATGATTATCTACATCGCTGGCGATAACGGTTCCAGCGCTGAAGGAGGTATTGAAGGACTTCTGAATGAAGTAACCTATTTTAACGGCTTGGATGAATCAGAAGTAATATCTGACCTATCCACGGAGCAGAGAGAAGCCGTCATGGATGGTCTGGGTGGGGAGATGTACTATAATCACTTCCCCTCCGCTTGGGCTTGGGCAATGGATACACCCTTCCAATGGACAAAACAAATTGCTTCCCACTTTGGCGGTACTCGCAACGGCATGGCAATTTCTTGGCCTGCTCGGATTAAGGATGAGGAAAATGGTACCACCCGCTACCAGTTCAGCCACATCATTGATATTTTCCCGACTATTTTAGAAGCGGTGGGTATTCCGGCTCCAGTTCAAGTCAATGGTGTTGATCAAAAGCCCATCGAAGGCACGAGTTTGGTGTATACTTTTGATGATGCTGCTGCCCCGACTCGTCATACCACCCAATATTTTGAAATGCTGGGCAACCAGGGAATCTACGATGATGGCTGGATGGCTAGTGCCATGCGGGGTGAGCCTTGGCTTGACCAAAACGACGACTCCATTGATGTGCTGCACATGAACTGGGAGCTTTACAACATTAATGAAGACTTTTCCCAGGCCAACGATCTAGCTGCTGACAATCAAGAAAAGCTTGATGAAATGATTAAGCTGTTCTATGCTGAAGCTTCTAAATACAACGTCTTTCCCCTGGATGACAGCAAAACTGAACGATTTGATGAGTCCAATCGCCCGACGATTACCGAAGGGCGCACCACCTTTACCTATCCCGATCATTTCCGCACCAGGGAAACTTCAGCACCTGACATGAAAGGCAAGAGCCACACCATCACAGCGAATGTTGTCTTTAACACAGGTGATGAAGGGGTACTGCTCACCGTAGGGGGGCGTTTTGGCGGTTTTGGACTATTCATCAAGGATGAGCAACTGGTTTACCATTACAATTTTGCCGGGATAGAGCGCTATGAGATAAAGTCCACCAGCCCTTTACCCACAGGCAACGTTACCTTTAAGGCAGAGTATATTACCGAGAGTGAGGAACCTGAAGCTCCAGCAACTGTTACCCTATATGCTAACGACACTGAGATTGGTCAAGGTCGCGTTGACAAAAGTCTCCCAGTTAAATTCAGCCAAGACGAAACCTTCGATGTGGGCTTTGATACAGGCACACCTGTAACTGAAACCTATTTTGATGAAATGCCCTTTGACTTTAATGGAACCTTGAATAACGTGACGGTTGATTTGCCCGAAGATGAATCTAATTCCCAGACACCTGAAATCACAGTCAGGAATCAAGAATTGAGGAACTTCATAACTCAGGAGGTTATTCGACAGTTGAATATTAAGTTGAGTAAATAGGGATTAGAGATTTAGGATGTCAAAGTTTTGTATAGCTTTGGCATCCGAATGGAAAAAATCAGTAATGAGGCTTTATCTATGTTTTTAAACGGTCTTTTGCACCGGATGTTGAGAGGCGTTGTGGTGTTTGCGATCGCTACTTCCCTCTTCTTCACCAAACTATCGCATTTACTGTCAACAAAAAGACAGCAGGCAATTATTGCCCTAACGATGGTTTGTTTATTTCTCTCAATGCCATCCTTAGCACTAGCTGAAGAAATCTGCACCGATGCAGAAATTCAGTACACAGATCAACCCTGGGAGGGAGAAGTTCGCTACAAAGCAGAAAATTCAACCCCAGACTATTTAGAAGCCCCCAAACCTCTGGCCGGAGCCCCAAATATCTTGACCATTGTGATCGATGATGCGGGATTTGCTGGATTAAGTTCCTATGGGGGTCGAATTCAAACCCCTCACTTAGATCATCTTGCTGAGAATGGTTTGCGCTATAACAACTTCCATGTCACTCCCGTCTGTTCCCCCACTCGTTCAGCCTTGTTAACAGGACGCAATCCGCACACCATTGGGATGGCAGGGATTCCAGAGATTTCCAATGGCTATCCCAACAAGAGTGGTTCCATTCCTTCCAGTGCGGCCATGTTACCCGCCTTGTTGAAACCCTCTGGATACACCACGTTTGCCCTGGGTAAATGGCACCTCACCCCAACTTGGGCGATGAATCCGGCGACGGGACATTTTGACCAATGGCCGACAGGTAAAGGATTTGACCATTTCTACGGCTTTCTCGGTGGTGAAACCAATCAGTATTACCCAGAACTGTATCGAGACATGACCCGCGTACAAGCACCTAAGTCTCCAGAAGAAGGTTATCACCTCAGTGAAGATTTAGTAGATAACGCAATTAGTTATATCAAAGACTTAGAGTCTAGCGATCCCGAACGCCCCTATTTCATGTATCTTGCCTTTGGTGCAGTCCATTCTCCCCATCATACTCCCGAATTTTATCGGGATATGTATAAGTACCACTTCGATGAAGGGTATGATGTAGAACGGGATGAAATTCTCAAAAAACAGAAAGAATTGGGCATTGTTCCAGAAGATACTCAACTCACAGCCAGACATCCCGAAAATCCCAGTTGGCTTTCCTTGGATGAGGATGAAAAGGAGTTGTTTACGACCTTCATGGAAAACTACGCGGGTTTTATGACCCATGTTGATGCTCAAGTTGGTCGTTTAGTTGACTATCTCGACTCTATTGGTCAACTTGACAACACATTAATTATGGTTCTTTCCGACAATGGTGCGAGTGCAGAAGGAAGTGAAAACGGTACTCTCAACGAAATGACTTATTTCAATGGAGTTCCCACCGATATTGCTTACAACATAGAACATCAAGATGAGATTGGCACCGTCCATAGTGAACCTCATGTTCCTTGGGGTTGGTCCTTAGCTTACAATACACCCTTCCAGTGGGCAAAACGCTTTCCCCATGAAGGCGGTATTCGTGTTCCCTTTATTGTACATTGGCCTGCTGAGATTCCCGATGCAGGGGCGATTCGTCCACAATGGCAATACGTTACGGATCTTGTGCCAACAGTCTTGGATATTCTAGGTATTGAGTTGCCCAACACTGTTAATGAATATGTACAGCAACCTTTGGCTGGAGAGAGCTTTTATGACTCTTTCAAAAATGCTGATGCCGATAGTACCCACAACGTTCAGTATTGGGAAAACAAAGGAAACCGAGCTGTTTATCAAGATGGTTGGAAAGCTGTAACCGAACATACTACCCTAATTGGGAGTATACCTGATGGACATAAAGGGAAATTTGGTAAAGATACTTGGGAACTTTATAACGTCGCTGAAGACTTCTCAGAATCCCATGATTTGGCGACCGAAAACCCCAAGAAGTTACAACAAATGAAAGCTCTATTTGTGAAACAAGCCAAAAAATACAAGGTTTATCCCCTAGACGATCGGGAAAGTTACGAACTTATTGCTGCCAAAAATGAGGCAGTAGGTGGAGAAAAAACTGACTTTACTTTCTATCAGGGGATGTCACCTCTCCATCAAGACCTTGCCCCGAATACTTTTGGTACGTCCTATACCATTGATGTTTATCTAGATCGGGAGCATCCTGATTCTGAGGGGGTACTGGTTGCTCAAGGAGGCACCGGAGGGGGCTACACTCTATACATCAATGAAAATAATAAATTGGCGTATGAGTACAGCTACTTAGGTTTTGAACGATTCAAGATTAACCCCGATATTTTGGTTCCTAGCGGAAAATCCAAAGTAACCTACAAGTTTACTCAAACTGGCATCGATCCAGACAACGAGTATTATATCGGGAATGGACAATTGTTCCTTAACGATGAACCTATTAGCGAGAAAGTAGAAATTCATACTGTTCCTGCTTCCTTTGGTGTTGAGTTTTTTGATATTGGTCAAGATAGTCAATCTCCTGTATCAGAAGCTTACAAGCCAACCTATACCTTTAATGACTCCATTGAAAAGGTAACGGTTCATATTGAGTCAGACGAACAGCCAGGAAAGCTCCGAAAAATGGTCCAAAATTATTTCAACTAGAACCTGAATTAAGCAGTATCAAACTCTTGTCGTTCAGTTGAACTTACTAACCTATTTGAGAGATTACTTGAAAAGTAATCTCTCAAAGCCCCTTTACATAAGGCTTTCCCTGCAAGGCTGATTCTCATTAATTGATGCAAACATGAAAATCAGCAATGAGAGAGTCAGCGTTGGAGAATGGGGGTTTAGCGATCGCCTAACCACCGAAAATTAAACCTGACAAGCTAGGACTAACAAAAATATGTCAAATATGGATCGAACGTCTTTGAATACTATGATGATAAATAATTCTCAAAATTATATTCAAAAACTCCTAATTGTTCTCAGTGTTTGTATTCTGAGTGTTACTATTTTTACTCCGAGTGCATTTGCCGTACCCTCTTCCTCTTCAACTTGTCCTGAAAGTATGGTTTTTATTCCCGGAGGAGAGTTCAAAATGGGGTCGGATAAACCAGAATTTATTGAAGAACTATCTGTTGAAGATGTTACCGTCAGTTCATTTTGCATTGACTCCCACGAAATTACCAACGCTCAATTTACCGAGTTTGTTGAAGATACAGGTTACGTTACCATCGCCGAACGTCCCCTATCAAAAGAACAATTTCCCGACTTACCCGATGAGCAGCGATCGCCTGGTTCTCTGGTTTTTGAACCTCCCGCAGAAGGCATTCAACAAGTCGCTTATATGAGTTGGTGGCATTGGGTTCCGGGTGCAAACTGGCAACATCCCTACGGCCCCGATAGCGATATTAAAGGGAAAGAAAAGCATCCCGTTATTCATATTGCCTATGAAGATGCCTTAGCTTATGCCAAGTGGGTAGGGAAACAACTTCCCACCGAAGCACAATGGGAATACGCCGCCAGAGGTGGTTTAAAAGACTCTACCTACACCTGGGGCAAAGACTATTCGGCCAAAAAAGCCAACACCTGGCAAGGACTTTTTCCTTTTCTAAATACCAAAGCGGATGGCTACTTGGGAACGGCTCCCGTTGGTTCGTTTGAGGCCAATGGTTACGGTTTGTATGATATGACGGGTAATGTTTGGGAATGGACAGCCGACTGGTATCAGGTTGAACGAAAAGACATGGCTCATAGCGTTAACCCAGAAGGTCCCAGAAAAGCTGAAAGTTTTGACCCGAAAAAACCAGCATCGGGGTCGCTACACGTCATTAAAGGTGGTTCACACCTCTGTGCGCCCAACTATTGCAGTCGATACCGTCCAGCTGCACGGGAGTCTCAGTCACCCGATACAGGAACCACTCACATTGGTTTTCGGCTCATCAAAAATTTGGCCTAATCCTGGATGCTCAACCAATTAGTGATTAGTGATCCTGTAGAGAGCCACGATTTTTGCGGTTCATGGTGGCTGCGATCGCTTCTCTGTTTATCGGGATTTTAGTCAGCAGGGTGGGCAATGCCCCACCTATCAGTTATACCAGTGGTTTCCGTCCCACAGACTATGATAAGGAAGAGGTTGAACCAGGCTTTATCTATACGGTGAAGGCTTATCCTATGAATGTCAACATTACTCCAGAGGTAATGGAGGAACTGATTCGCTTGGTATTCGTGGCACGAGATGCTATCGAAGATGGGGTCGAACCCCAACCCAATGATGATGCTGGAAATTGTCCCCTCCCTTATTCTGACTTTTACAATATATAGGTCTTCAGGAAAGTTTCCAACTTTATTGTTAGAAAATTCATAGGCAATTAGATCAAATTGCTGATTAGTTACCAACTTTATTTTTTTGAAGCTAAATATTGGCAACGCTAGAATAGGCTTTTGAAGCAGTGTTAGTTTCCAACTATATTGTTATTCTACATCTAGAACAGGGTTAAACAGCAAAGTTTTCTATAAAATAATTCACCACGCTCGTTATAACTAGGGCGTGTCTGCAAAGTGTTAAACTGAGTAAAACTACTTAGGAGCTTATGGCGGCGAGCGCAGAACAACTGGAAAATCAAGAGATTGGTAGGGGAGACTTAAGTGATGCACAGTGGTCAAAACTTAAACCCTTACTGCCACCTCAAAAACCGAAGACTGGAAGACCAGCAATAAATCATAGGCAGATAATCAATGGAATATTGTGGATTTTAAGAACAGGCGCACCTTGGAGAGACTTACCGACCCGTTATGGCATTCATAGCACCGTTTCCAGTCGATTTTATCGATGGCGAAAAGCGGGGATTTGGGATGATATTTTAGCTAAACTCCAAACAATAGCAGATTATGAAGGTCGAATTGTAGGGCGCGTGCATTTTGCAGATAGTACCGTAGTTCGAGCGCACCAACACGCAGCCGGAGCAAAAGGGGGCAAGAAAATCAAGCATTAGGGCGAAGTAAGGGAGGATTCAGCACAAAAGTTCATATTCGAGCAGAAGGATGGGGTAAACCGATTATTTTTGTTCTTACTTCGGGAGAACGTCATGATACTGTGCCATTTGACCAACTACTTCAAGGAGGAAAAGTAAAACGCAAGGGGAGAGGAAGACCAAAAAGCCGTTTTCGGTACTTTTTAGGAGAACGCTATGGGGTATTCTGCCCGACATTAGGATAAAATACACAACGAAAAAATTATCCGATCGCTAAACTGGGTTTAACAATTGCTGGCACAATACGTCGACAAGACATTTTCCCACCATGAATATTTCTGGCAACAGGGCCGATCTGCAAAGCAGCTAAACCACCCATAATAAAAAAGTTAGACTTGGGGAGACGTAAATACTCATCTAGTACAGGTAAACCGTTAACTATTTCTGTGGGATAAGCCTCAAGTACGTCTTGCAACAGAGGATGTTCGATCGCACTAAATTTTGTACCCGTAGCCAACCAGATACGGTTAAATTGATGTTGGCTTCCGTCGTCACAATGAACTTGCCAGAGATTATTTTGCCATTGTGCAGTTCTAACTTGACAGCATTCATTGATTATCATTGTACCTTCAGACACTGCCTTTCTTAATTGCAGCATCATTTCAGGAGTTATTGAACCACCATTACGGGCTTGCTGAATTTGTCGGTAACGGACAGACCAATCAGTTTCGGCGTGGAAGTCTTTGAGATATTTGGGTCCCAACCAACCAGGATCAGCATCAAAGATTTTTTCTTGTAACTGTTTTCGGGTCATTAACATAACAGTCGCCCCTAGTTTGATAGCACCTTTGGCTAAATGCCCGCTACTTAAACCACCACCAACAATTAAAATTCTTTCTCCTGTTACATTGAGTTGGTTTAAATTGACCTGTTGAGAATGACACAATCTATCTGAGGGGTAATCTGAGGTAATCTTCTCTACCCAATCAGGAAACTGTATTTTCCCACTTCCCGTAGCCAATACCACTCTACGAGTCATAATCGTTTCTCCCGTGTCTAAAACCAATTGAAATCGGGAACGTAAAGCAGATTTTATGGGTAGAATCTGGATAACTTTAGCGGGATAAACCTTATCAGTTAACTTCCAGCGACGAATGACTTCCTTACAGAAATCATTAAATAGTTTTGTCCCTGGTCTATCATAGGGAGGAAACAATTCATGATGCCGATGTTCAGCAAACGTTCTTAATTGATGCGGATTGGGATCAGGGTGATGAACTGCGGGGGATCTTAAAGCAGGAATTTGTTGCGCTGCGAATTGTTGCTGCCATTGACTCAGCCAAGTTTGACTGGGATCGAAAACTAAAAATTTATGATCATACTTTGCGCTTTTTTGTAAGAGGTGGGTGCTTAACGTTAGAGCCTGAACCCCTGCCCCAATAATCGCTAGGTCTATATAGTTAAATAATGTCACTGTGGATTAATAACAAGAATGATAATCATTCTCATTGTATAATAATGATTATCATTTTAATTAACCAGTTATCCGCGCTTACTTTATGAGTTCGACTAATAAATATCCCTCCGTACTCCATCGCCTTCGTCCCAAAGCCTCTTTACAACGCTTTTTCCTTAGTGCTTTCACTGGTTTGATGGTGATCGCTTGTAGTACAGAACCCACAGCCCCAACAAGTTCTGATTCCACATCCTCAACCAGTTCTGGTCCCAAGATTGTCACTACTTTTTTACCCGTTCATTTGTTTACTAAAGCTGTAGTAGGAGATACGGGACAAGTTGATGTTTTAATTGCCCCTGGTGCGGAAGTCCACGACTATCAAGCTACCCCAGAAGATGCTAAATTGTTGGCACAAGCAGACATTTTAGTAGAAAACGGCTTGGGAATGGAAGCATTTTTATCAGATTTAGTTGCTAATGCAGGTAATTCTGAACTTCAGCAAATTGATGCTAGTGAAGGAATAGAAGTAATGGAAGGGGAACATAAACATGATGAACATGGACATGATGAACATAAACATGATGAAGATAAAGATAAAGAGGGAAAACACGGACATCATCATCATGCGGGGAAAGATCCTCACGTCTGGTTAGATCCTGTTTTAGCGCAACAACAGATAGCTAATATTAGAGATAAATTAATCGAGATCGACCCCGATAATGCAGATAGCTATCGTAGCAATGCTGGGGCTTATATTCAACAATTACAACAGCTAGACAGTGAATTTAAAGAAAAATTAGCCCCCGTTCAAGGTTGCAATTTTATTACTTTTCACGATGCTTTCGGTCATTTAGCGCAACGCTACGGACTGCAACAAGAAGCAATCGTTCACATTCCTGAAGATAGCATTACTCCCCAAGATATCCAACGGGTACAACAACTAGCTAAGGAACATTCTGTTAAAGCTTTATTGACTGAACCAGGAATTGAAGACAAACGCATTGAGCAAATATCCAGTGACTTAAATCTATCTCTCGAAGCGATCAACCCTCTTGAGTCAGGAGAAACCGATCCACAATATTATTTTCAAGCGATGCGAAATAATTTGGAGGCGTTGTTGAGAGCGTGCCAGTAAACATTTATCATTTATCATTGAACATTTATCATTGAGCAATAAATACGGATAAATGGAAAATAGTAAATGTTAAATGAAAAAAATGTTACCTACGATAAGACTTATAAATTCGCCTTTCTATTCTGAAAACCTCCAGAATCAAAAAACAGTGAACATTAAACATAAATGATAAATGATAAATGATAAATGCTCAATGATGAATGATCCCATTGTTACAGTGAAAGATTTATCGGTAATGCGTGGGGAATATCTAGCAGTAGATAATATCTCTTTTGAATTATTGCCAGGCACTCATACGGCCATTATTGGTCCAAATGGTGCAGGAAAAAGTACCTTGATTAAATCTATTTTAGGGTTACTTGAAGCCCAGTCAGGTGAAATTAGGTTGTTTGATGGGAATGGTAAACGGTTAAAGCGATTAAAACAGGAAATTGGCTATATTCCCCAAAAGTTTCCCTTTGAACGCACTTTTCCCTTAATCGTATCAGAGTTAGTAGGTTTGGGCTTAAATAGCCAACATTGGTGGTGCGATCTTAAACAGAAACGAGAGATTATCCACCAAGCTTTAGAACAAGTTCATTTAAGCAAACAAGCAAACCAAAAAATCGGTACTTTGAGCGGAGGGGAATTAAAGCGAGTTTTATTAGCTTATTGTCTAGTGGTTCCCCGTCGTCTTTTAATTCTCGATGAAGCTTTAGCAGGGGTAGATGCTACGGGAGAAATGGAATTTGCAGATTTACTCCACACTCTCAAACAAGAAAAAAACTGGACAATTTTGGAAGTTTCCCACGATTTAGATTTAGTTAGTCGCTATTGTGACTCGGTAATTTGTTTAAACCGTCGCTTACTTTATCAAGGTTCCCCTCAAACCACTCTCACCCCCGAAAATCTCTTGCACGTATACGGTGCTTTAGTTAGTCCCACTTGTCATCATCATGAACCTAGTAAACTTCCTGAATCTTTTTAGTTTACCCTTTATGCAACGGGCGATACTAGGTGGTGTACTGCTTGGTATTTTAGGGGGCATTTTGGGTAGCTTTTTAATCCTGCGTCGTCTCTCCCTATTCGGAGATACCGTAGGACATTCGGCCATGCTAGGAGTAGTTTTAGCTGCTTTATTAAACCTTCCTACCACTTGGACGTTGATTGGTTTTACTGTTGCTTTTGGTTTAGGTGTAATTTATTTAATTGACAGAACTGATCTCGGTAGCGATACCGTATTGTGTATTTCCTTATCGGGTTCCATCGCTTTAGGCACAATTGGTTTTAGTTATTTAAAGGGATATCGGGGAAATTTATTATCGATTTTATTTGGGGATATTCTAGCCATTAGTAATACGGATTTGATTTTATTATTATTACTTTTAGCTGTAACTATAGCCTGGATTATTATTAGTTTACCTGAGCAAATCTTACTTACCCTGAATAGCGATTTAGCCTTAGTGAAAGGCGTACCTGTTCGTAGCCATCGTTATTTTTTTATAGTGCTTTTAGCCATTACGATTGCCCTAACTATTCGTGCCGTTGGTATTTTATTAGTCAATGGTTTTTTAGTTATTCCTGCGGCAACTGCAAGATTAATTTGTCAGCAGTTCGTCCCTTTTTTAGTCACTGCTGCGGGGATAGGTGCCACCAGTGGAGTAATGGGAATGGTTATTTCTGGCGCGATCGATCTACCCAGTGGTCCTAGTATTGTTTTGGTTCAATTGTTTGGGTTTTTGATTGTGGCTTTATGGTGTCGGCAAAGTTAAAAATTATTCAATTTATTGTCCTCTAAAGTATGATTATTTCAGACAATGTTGGTATAATGAAAACGATAACGACACCCAAAAGAAGGGTTGTCGGGGTGGGGAATGTCGGAAAAGAACCCGGAAACGCTACTTATACCCTTTATAGTCCCCATAGCGATCGCTTGGAGTTCAAAACAGTTTCAGTAGATCAAAAACTTACTTGTTTAGGCTGCAAGGGAGCAGGGAGTGGGGAGAAAGGGAGATGATTTTAAGCTTTTTAGGGATACATAAAGCTTTTAAATCGATATAATCCCTATTATCCTGGCTTTATCCCGTTCTTTCTTGGTTTTACCCATGATTTTTTTCTCCCATGCTCCGGTATCCCTGCTCCTCTGCAATCCTAACTAGAGTCTTTGTGATCTACTGAGTTTACTATGGTGAGAAAAAGGGTTTTGGTAATTAAATCAAATTCAATTCTTTGCCTTTGGTTGTAGTAGCAACAGACAAACAATGCTCGATTTGTTCATATAATGTGTCCTTATCTAAATTTTGTCCAATCAAAACCAATTGATTTTTTGGGGTTCCTTTCCATTGATCATCTTCTAAACTAAACCGCTTACCACTAAGATGAAAAATGTGACGATCGCTACTTTCATCGAACCACAAAATACCTTTAGCTCGAAAAACATTTTTTGGGAGTTGGTTATCTAGAAAATATTGGAATTTCCTAATAGAAAAAGGTTTATCGCTTTCAAAAGAAATGGAGGTAAAACCATCATTTTCTAAATGATGGGAATGGTGATCGTGGTGATGATGATCGTGGTCATGATCATGGTGATGGTGATCATGGTCGTGATCGTGGTGATGTTCAACCTCTTGATGTTCAAAATACTTATCAGATTCAAATAATCCCACACTCAGAATTAAAGGTAAGGAAACTTGAGATTTCTTAGTTCGCAAAATTCTAGCTGATTCTCTAATATCTCTAATTCTATTTTCTAAAGCATCAACTTCCTTTTCATCTACTAAGTCAGTCTTATTTAAAACAATGATATCTCCATAAGTAATCTGACTTTGAGCAGCTTCTGACTTGAATAAATCGAGGCTAAAATTAGCACAATCCACCATACTAACGATAGAATCTAGACGGGTCATGTCTCTTAATTCTGTCCCCAAAAATGTTAAGGCAACGGGAAGTGGATCAGCTAATCCTGTGGTTTCAACAATTAGATAATCTATTTCTTCAGGACGCTCTAAAACTTTATAAACTGCTTGAACTAAATCTTGATTAATTGTGCAACAGACGCAGCCATTATTGAGTTCAATTATATTATCTTCAGTGCTAACAATTAACTCATTATCGATGCCAATTTCTCCAAACTCATTCACTAAAACTGCTGTTTTTATTCCTTCTTGATTGATTAAAATATGGTTGAGCAGTGTTGTTTTTCCACTTCCGAGAAACCCGGTAATAACTGTTACAGGTACCCCCCGTTTGGGCGCATCCATTGTGTCATTGTTTCCTGACTGTTTATCCACTATTTGCATAATTTTTCCTGTAGTTAACTTGTGGGCAAGATAACAACCAACAGGTAGATTCACTCTATCGGTTGATATACATTGTCTTTGTATATTAACTCATTAACGGCTAAAATGAGAATGATTATCATTCTTGTAAAGGAAGTCTATCGAGGTTGTCTGCCGATGAATACCAAGAATCCCCAATTTGATGTTGTCATTGTCGGGGCCGGGGCTGCTGGAATTGGTTGTGGAGTAGTCCTAAAAGATTTAGGAATTGAAAACTTTGTTATTTTAGAACGATATCAAGTGGGTGCTTCTTTTAGCCGTTGGCCAGAGGAAATGCGATTCATTACGCCGTCGTTTCCCAGTCATGGGTTTGGACTCCTGGATCTCAATTCAGTCGCTTTAAAAACGTCTCCCGCCCTCACGTTTGGACAGGAACATCTTTCGGGGAAAGAGTATGCCTTATATTTAGAGACTATCGCCGAGTATTTTGAACTTCCCGTAAAAACCGAGACGGATGTAGAAAAAATTACAGCTTTACGACAATGTAAGGGGTTTGTTATTCAAACGAATAGAGGGGAGTTGCGATCGCAGTTTGTTATTTGGGCAGCAGGAGAATTCCAATATCCTCGTTTAACTCCCTTTCCAGGTGCGGATTTATGTATTCATAATTCTCAAGTACGTTCTTGGTCCGATCTCGAAGGCGATGAATTTGTGGTTGTGGGGGGCTATGAAAGCGGTGTCGATGCAGCGTCAAATTTGGCAGCATTAGGGAAAAAAGTAAAGTTATTAGACCGCAGCAGTAGCTGGGCAAACTTAGACCCAGACCCCAGTATTTCCTTGTCTCCCTATAGCCTAAAGCGTCTAGAAATAGCTTATTCTCTCGGTCGAGTGGAGCTAATTGGGGAACAGCACATCAAAGCAGTTAAGGCGGTGGAAAATGGATATGTGGTAGAGAGTGAGTCTCAAAAGTGGTTGAGTTCTACACCACCGATTCTCTGTACCGGGTTTGATAGCAGTTTAAAACAGATTGCTCCTCTGTTTGATTGGTCAAACGGCTATGCAGCACTGAGTGAAGAAGATGAATCTACCCTAACGCCAGGATTATTTGTCGTAGGGCCTTCGGTGCGTCACGGGGAGTTAATTTTTTGCTTTATTTACAAATTTCGGCAGCGATTTGCTGTGGTCGTTAATGCGATCGCTCAACGTCTGGACATCGACACGACTCCCTTGGAAGTCTATCGTCGAGAAGGGTTATTTTTAGAGGATTTTTCTTGCTGCGATAACGATTGTGTTTGTTAAAGCAGAAGACTTATCCTGTGTTGCTATATCTGCCCTAGCAATCGTTCATAATCTGCGTGCGAACCGATCCAAAACCAAATCACTGTGTCCCCTTCTACTTGACCAACTGCTCGGTAATTCTTGTTGATGCGAGCAGAGAAAATTGGAAGTTCTGGATGCACTTTCTTAAAACGCAGGCTTGGATAGCTTGAGTCTTGCTGAAACTGGCGATAAGCTGCACGGGCCTGTTGTTGAACCTGCTGAGGCAAACCGGCAAACATTTTGCGGAATTGAGCGCTAGTGCGTGATTTCACAGCTTATCTGGGTCGAGTTCTTGGGTTTCACCATCCTGGTACTCAGCCATTGCTGAAGCAGCAAGCTTGGCGAGAACGTCCGGAGAACGGGAGAATGAATCGTCCCAACGCCTTTCATCCTCAATTTCCTCCAAGATAATTGAGGCAATTGCGTTCTGTTCACTTTCAGTCAAGGTCTGTAACCTAGCGATCGCACGCTCAAGTAACTCAGTCATGGCTATTTCACTCAGAGCATAAACTATATCTTCTTCATTATCCCTGTTTTCAGCCAAATTGAGCAGACTGAAGTTCATCCACCAGATCGAACCCTATCGATCAAATTGATAACTAGCAAGTTGAGTTAAAAAAGAAAATGAATATCTTTACACCCTCAAAAATAGAGCGAGATTATGTTGTTGTCATTGGCAAAGAAAATACCGGCAAGTCCCAACTCATTGCTTCTCTGACCGGCAAATCTGCATATAGTGACAATTTTCGTGGCTCTACCATAGCTTGCGAAACTTATCAATCTGAAGCCTATACTTTTATTGATACCCCTGGCATTCTTTATCGTTCGGACACCGTAACCACTAGGCAAGCTTTGAGACAGTTGCAAGAAAATGACACGGTGTTATTAGTAGTCAAAGCAACTGACGTGGATCAAGATTTAGCAGACTTATTACCCTTGGTAGCCGATAAACGGGGTATTCTGGTGATTACTTTTTGGGATAAGCTATCCTCGACAACCCACAATCAACAAGTGGTTCGAGAGTGGAGCCAAACCTCTAACTTGATCATTGTAACTGTAGATGCTCGCTACCTGACAGCAAAACAGCAAAACTTGATTGTAGAGGCTCTACGACAACCTCATCCTTTCCCCAGAGAATGGATTCCTCAAAGGGCCGGCTGGCACATTCAACCGCAACCGACGCTGCTAGAACATCCTAGACTGGGCTGGTTAGTAGCGATCGCCTTATTACTGATTCCTGCCATAATTGCTGTTTGGGGGGCTAACTCCTTCGCAACTATAGTAGACCCGGTAATGCAAGGGGCGATCGCTTCTTTGATTAAACCTTTATCACAACTCCCCATCGGATTAAGAGAAATATTGATAGGGCAGTATGGACTGGTAACGATGGGGCCGTTACTGTTTATTTGGGCAATGCCGACGGTGGTTCTTTATGCTTTATTCTTGGGTGCATATAAAGCGAGTGGTTTGGTAGAAAGGATTACGATTACTCTCGATCCTTTACTGCGTAAGTTCGGGTTATCGGGAAGGGATTTAGTGCGGGTAATTATGGGGTTTGGCTGTAATGTTCCTGCGGTAATTAACACTCGTGGTTGTTCTAGTTGTTCTAGAGGAACTTGTATTTCGGCGATCGCTTTTGGTTCGGCTTGTTCTTATCAGTTTGGCGCAACTTTAGGGGTGTTTAGTGCTGCTAATTTAACTTATTTGGTAATTCCTTATTTACTGTACCTAAGCACAACGACTTTAATATATACTCGCATCATTTCTTCTTCTACAGCAAAATCGACTCAAAATTCCCTGGTAATTGAAGGAAGAGCATTTTTAGAATTTCCCCGTTGGTCGGTCATTTGGCGCGAAGCTAAGTCAACTATTCAGCAATTTTTGTTCAATGCTATTCCCATCTTTGTAATTATTACGATTATTGCTTCTGTATTGAATTGGTTAGGAGTGATTGCAACTTTAGCTAATATTATCAATCCTTTAATGGGATGGTTTAATCTACCCCCTGAAGCTTCATTGCCTATCGTTTTAGCTTCCATTCGTAAAGACGGATTACTGTTGTTTGCTGAACCAGAAACCTTGGCTATGTTGACACCATTACAAGTTTTGACTGGGGTTTATTTAGCAGGAGTATTGTTGCCTTGTTTAGTTACTCTGTTAACCATTATGCAGGAAAAGTCTTATCGATTTGCTTTATTGTTGTTAGGTAAACAGGCGATCGCGGCGATCGTTTTTTCTTTATTTCTTGCTTGGGGTGGACTGTTAATTAGTTAAAGGTACAAAAAAACATTTGGTCTATATGATGTAAAAAACTCTCCTGACTATCTTCACAACTGTTGCTCAGACGCATCAGGTAATCTGGCGGATCTCAATGCTGACCTACTATAGCACTACGCATTTTGGTGTTTGACATTGACAAACGCTGAAACCCCTTTCTCACCTACTTTTGCATGAGTGCCTTTTGCATGAGTGCCTTTCGCGTAGCGGTATAGTTGCCTATTATCCATTTATAGTTATAGATGGCAATTCATTCAGGGGGTTTATTGGCTAACCAACGAATCTTGGCATCCTCGTCTTCTAGATGCAAGGTAGAGTTAAGTTCTTGTGCGGAACTTAACTTAGAATTTAAGTAGCTCGTGTAAGCTTGCCATAGATTTTCTAATGTGGATACATTGTCAGCCATATCATTAACATCAGAATTATATTGAGGAACTTCTACCTCTGACATATTTTCCCATTTGATTCTTCCGCGATTCATCCCAGTTGTGCTAGACAGGATATCGCCCAAAATTTCTTTTGATCTTAGAAGAGTAGTGTAATAAATAGCTTCTTCTTTTGAATTTGCCACTATGATGGTGTACTCGCTCGATACAAACTTCCCCTCATGATAAGGAGGCACAATACCAATCGCTCCCCTACCAACACCCATGTTAGAGAATAAAATATCCCAAGCACTAACTTGATAAAGCTTAGAATATGAACAATTATCACTATCCTTTAAGTCTCCGTCTAGGATTTCTCCTCCATAGTTGATTTTCAACATTTGATATTCTTCTTCCGCTTCAATATTAAGCCCACGATTTTTAGCCTCATGTAAAACTTGCCTTAACTTCACTACAGATAAATCTTGGCTAATCCAATATTCTTTTCGTCGCCCATTGTCACTAAAACAGTATTTAGGATCTAACCTGTCCTCAATGCAAGAGACAGGAACAACGTAATCACCTGCTATACCTTGTTCAAATTTCTTGAAATTTTCTACTATTGTTCTAAGCTCTTGTTCTTTCCCCAAATCAAGTTCTTGCTTATCAATTCCAAGTCGTTTAGCTATCTTTTCACCTAGGCCTAAATACACCGACTTAGCCATAAAAACATTAGACTGTATCTCCCCAGATTGTTTTAATCTCAAAATCAAGATTGAAGTTTTTACTCTTGATGCGGATCTTTTGAAAGCATCCCCAGGCAAAGAAATAATGCCCCTGATAATAAAATTATCTCTAATATAGCCGCGGATCAGTTTATAGTTACTCCCAGATAAAACTGACTCATCAATAATTGCTAATACTTTTCCATCTTCAGCAACTAGATCCTTGTACCTTTCCAAGAACATGACACTACTGAGAAGAGAGGAGCCTCGATTACCTGCAATAGTGGCTAATTCATACTGATCTAAAACGGCTGATTGATTAGAGTTTTTGTAGGAATACCTAAGGGAAAATGGTGGATTTGAGAGTATGACATCGAACTTCCTTGTGTTCAGAATTTCTCTTAACTCTCTGATTTCCCTATCATACTCAATACTTCCTCTGCCAATTTGTCCAACTACTTTGTTTAAAGAATCAGCAAAAAAGATGTTACTACCGCCATCTCCATGTAAATACATATTCATGCGAGCAATCCTATATATCTGGGGATCACTTCCTGCATCAATTCCAAATATCTGCTTATTTCTTATTTGCTCTTGAATCTGTTGTTTTTCCTTATTAGAAATGCCGACAAGATTTTCTGCTTTTCCTAACATATAAAGCATCGCTGCTATCAAAAAACCTCCAGAGCCACTACAAGCATCGAGGACACTTTCACATCTGTCTTTTGAGACTTTTGGGTCAGCTATTTTAACCATTAGCTGAACAATGTCTCTCGGTGTAAAATACTGCCCTAACTCCTGACCACGAACGGTTGCATCGAGGAAGGTTTCAAACATACGACCATGTATATCTTCCTCCATGCCGTATAAGTCGATGTTTTGCAGTTTCTCAACAATCTTTTCAATAGATTTTGGATTTAAGTTGATTTCAGCATTGGCATCAAAAAATCTTTTTTTAATTCCCTCGGTTATTTCTCTTTCAAGACCACTTACTAAGTTTCTGAACAAGATATCATTGATCGGATTGTCAACTTCTGTTTGTCTGGAAATCCAGTATTTAGAAAAAACAACATCGTCTAGCTTTGGTGCTCTTTCTCTCAATCTTGAGCGTAGTTCTTTATCTTTCTGAAGCTTTACAAAAATTATCTTAATTAGTTCCATGAAAGCAGCACTCGGCGTTTTCTTTTCCTCTTGCCAAATACTCTGATGAATGTTTTCAAAAAGCTTTGCCAATTTTTCTAAAGAAGTAGGTGCAAATTCAAAGGGGGATTGACCTACTTCCTGTTGTTCGTTCTGTGTAACTCGTACAATATTTTCCTTGCTGATGAAGGTAGTTAGTTCTATATATTTTCCATCTGTTTCTTGAAAGTTTCTAAACTCAAGTGTAATAATCTCACCGCTCTGATCCCACCTAAAAAGCTTGGTTAGTATTCCATTAGTTAAAAGGAAATATTTAACAGGATTAAACCCATCAAAAAGCCTGTTAATTTCTAGACAGTAAGATGAACACTGAGATACCCAATCATCTATATTTTCGTCAGGACTCTTCGCATCAATAACAATCACTGGCAACCCATCTATCGATAAAATATAGTCCGGCTTGTAAGGGACTTTTCTTCTACCCTGCCCAACTCTTAGCGAATCAATAGAAGTTTTAAGTTTTATATCAGAAGCTACATAACCTAAATTATCTAGCAATGGATTAATGAACCAAGTCTCAACACTTGCTTCATTAGATAAGTCAGATTGATTACACAGAATGTTCCTCATTTGGCGTAGGGAAATGAAATACTGAGCGACAGAAAATACTATACATGATCGTCGTCTACTGTGCAGACATTCAAAAGGATTCCGCATTGCCTGTGATCCTAGCATCCGTTCCCAAAGACGGCCTGTTGCTATTTGCTGAACCAAATAAGCCATTTATGGGGATGCCCCTAACCCGACACAATTGTAAATAAATACCAAGCATTGTTGTGTTATATTAATCTTGAGAATGATAATCATTCTCATAACTATCCTCCTCAGCCTTCCAAACAGACCTACTTTGGGGTTAAAAATAACAAGGTAAGGTTGCAGGAAAAGTCCGAAACAAACTATAACAATTACGTATAATGCTAAGTATTGAAAATCCCAAACCTCAGTTAAAGACTTCATTTCTCCAACGGCTCCAGAGTCCGGAGCGTCCAGTGGTAATCTTTGATGGTGCGATGGGAACTAACATCCAATCCCAAAACTTGACCGCCGAGGACTTTGGTGGACCCGAATACGAAGGTTGTAACGAATATTTAGTCATCACCAAGCCAGAAGCAGTGGCCAAGGTCCATCGTGATTTTCTTGCAGCCGGGGCCGATGTTATCGAGACCGATAGCTTTGGATCTAGCCCCTTAGTCCTCGCAGAGTACGATCTAGGCGATCGCGCCTACGAGTTAAGTAGAAAAGCCGCAGAATTGGCTCGCCGTTGTGCCGATGAGTTTACCACTCCCGAAAAACCAAGATTTGTCGCAGGTTCTATCGGTCCAGGAACCAAGCTACCCACCCTCGGCCATATCACCTATGATGAATTGCGATCGAGCTTCATGGTGCAAGCAGAAGGACTCTTTGACGGGGGAGCCGATCTCTTCATCGTGGAAACCTGTCAAGATGTTCTGCAAATTAAAGCCGCATTGAGTGCCTTTGAGGCCGTGTTTGCCAAAAAAGGTTCACGACTGCCCTTAATGGTTTCTGTGACTATGGAAATCCAAGGAACCATGTTGGTAGGCACAGATATCTCTGGGGTACTGGCAATTCTCGAACCCTTCCCCATCGATATTTTGGGGCTAAATTGTGCCACCGGTCCCAATTTGATGACCTCTCATATTCAATATCTATCAGAAAATTCCCCCTTCCCCATTTCCTGTATTCCCAATGCCGGGCTACCAGAAAATGTTGGGGGTCAGGCGGTTTATAAAATGACACCGGAAGAATATACAACTGCCATGACAGGGTTCATTGCCGAACATGGAGTTCAGATTGTCGGTGGTTGCTGCGGTACGCGGCCAGCACATATTAAAGCTTTAGCCGATGCTGTAGAACACACCCAACTAAAAGAGCGATCGGTGCGAAAAAATGCCGTGGGTGAGCTTCGAGAACCCATCTCTTATACCCCAGCAGCAGCCTCCATTTATTCCGCCCAAACTTATGAGCAAGATAATTCCTTTTTAATCGTTGGTGAGCGATTAAATGCCAGTGGTTCCAAAAAAGTCCGCAAGCTGTTGAATGAAGATGATTGGGATGGCTTATTGGCGATCGCTAAATCCCAGGTCAAAGAAGGGGCGCATATGCTGGACGTAAACGTAGATTACGTCGGGCGTGATGGGGAACGGGATATGCGCGAACTGGTATCAAGACTGGTGACTAATACCACCCTCCCATTGATGCTGGACTCCACCGAATGGACCAAAATGGAAGCCGGTCTTAAGGTGGCCGGGGGTAAATGTTTGCTCAATTCCACCAACTATGAAGATGGAGAAGAGCGATTTTTTAAAGTGTTGGAATTGGCAAAAGAATATGGCGCAGGGGTTGTTATTGGCTGTATCGATGAAGAGGGAATGGCTCGAACCGCCCAGAAAAAATTTGAGATCGCCAAACGAGCTTATGAAGATGCGCTCAACTTTGGCATTCCACCCCATGAAATTTTCTATGACACCTTAGCCCTACCCATTTCAACTGGGATTGAAGAGGATAGGGAAAATGCCAAAGCAACCATCGAATCAATTAGAATGATTCGGGAAAATCTCCCCGGTGTCCATTTTATGCTCGGGGTCTCTAACATTTCTTTTGGCTTGAGTCCAGCCACTCGTATCACCTTAAATTCCGTCTTCCTCAATGAAGCGATGAAAGCTGGTATGGATGGGGCCATTGTCTCTGCTGCCAAGATTTTGCCCTTATCGAAGATTGACGAAGAACATCAACAGGTATGTCGCGATTTGATTTATGACAATCGCCAATTTGAAGGGGATATTTGCACCTATGATCCCTTGACGAAGCTGACGGAAATTTTTGCGGGGGTGAGTGCCAAGGATGCTAGATCCGGTCCTTCCTTAGCAGATTTGCCCATCGACCAACGCTTGAAACAACATATTATTGACGGTGAGCGCATTGGATTGGAAGATGCGTTAAAGATTGCTTTAGATTCAGGATATAAAGCACTGGAGATTATCAATACTTTCTTGTTGGATGGGATGAAGGTTGTGGGGGAACTGTTTGGCTCCGGTCAAATGCAATTACCCTTCGTGTTGCAGTCAGCCGAAACCATGAAATCTGCCGTTGCTTTCCTCGAACCCTACATGGAAAAAATCGAAGGAGAAGACGAAGATCGCGGTAAAGGGAAATTCCTCATTGCTACTGTTAAAGGGGATGTCCATGATATCGGCAAGAATCTGGTGGATATCATCTTGACCAATAATGGTTACAAAGTGGTCAATTTGGGCATTAAACAAGCCATTGAAGCAATCGTCGAAGCTTATGAGCAGCATCAACCTGATTGTATCGCCATGAGTGGCTTGTTGGTGAAATCTACAGCATTTATGAAAGATAATCTCGCAGCATTCAATGCTAAAGGTATTACAGTCCCAGTAATTTTAGGCGGTGCAGCACTCACACCAAAATTTGTCTATGGTGACTGTCAGGATACTTACAACGGGCAGGTGATTTACGGTAAAGATGCTTTTGCCGATTTGACCTTTATGGATAGGCTGATGCCCGCCAAAGAGCAGGAATGCTGGGTAGATACCGAAGGCTTTACAGGGGAATTTGCTCAGTTTAACCAAAAGGGACCCAAGGCCATTGAAGATTCAGAGCGAGAACTCAATGGTGATGGTTCCACATCCGATGGAGAAGTCAATGGTAATGGCAAGAAACCCGATGAACCCACTGTCATCGATACCAAACGCTCGGAAGATGTAGCCATTGATATCGAACGTCCTAGGCCGCCTTTCTGGGGGACGAAAATTCTTCGGAGTTCCGAGCTAGAGTTAGAAGAACTGTTCTGGTACATGGATTTGCAGGCACTGTTCGCAGGCCAATGGCAATTCCGCAAACCGAAAGGGCAATCTCGCGAGGAGTATGATTGGTTCCTGGCATCGAAGGTTCATCCGATCTTGGAAGAATGGAAGCAAAAAATTCGCACTGAACAATGGTTAGAGCCTACTCTAGTTTATGGTTATTTCCCCTGTGCAGCCATCGGCAATTCTGTTCATGTTTACGAGCCAAGTGTCATCGAGCAGGGTTTAACACCCAAAACAGCAACCCCCTTTGTCACTTGGACATTCCCCCGTCAGAAATCCGGCCGTCGCCTGTGCATTGCTGATTTCATTCTTCCCCTCGAATACAATGAATTTGATGTCTTGCCCATGCAGGCCGTCACTATGGGAGAAGTTGCCACCGAGAAAGCACAGGAACTCTATCAAGACAACAAGTACACCGATTATCTCTATTTCCACGGGATGGCGGTACAGTTGGCGGAAGGCTTAGCAGAATGGAGTCATGCCCTGATTCGTCGGGAATTGGGTTATGGGGATTTAGAGCCAGATAACATTCGCGATGTATTAGCCCAGAAGTATCAGGGGTCTCGGTATAGTTTTGGCTATCCAGCTTGTCCGACGGTGATGGATCAAGTGCCACAGTTGCAATTATTGGGATGCGATCGCATTGGCATATCCATCGATGAGAGCGAACAGCTTTATCCAGAGCAAACCACCACTGCTTTTGTCACCTATCATCCTGTCGCTAGATACTTTAGTGCGTAAGAGCGATCGGCAATGGGGTCGCGCTGAAATCCAGGCGACCTCTAAATTTCAACTGGATTTGCTTTCAAAATAGAGATTTCTAATGAGTCAAACAAACGATAGATCGAATTGGCATCAAGATTTTATTGCCAGTAATTTACTGGTCATTGGCTACAATGCTTGGGCAGGTCATCTCCGCCAAAAGCGCGGTGCGATTGTTTGTAGCCTGAATTCTCCGATGGTGGGTGTTGCTGGGGAATCATTCAAAACCCATTTTATCGGACGTTCTCGCCTTGTGCCGTTCTTGAATGCCTGGTTAGAGGCTCCTGACACTGCAATTTTGCCCCATCACTTTATGATTACTCACATCTTGGAAGTTGTCGATAATTATGATCCAACAACAGAGGTTGTCTTGTTGCTGGAGTCTTTCGATCGGGCGATGTTCTTTTACTTGAAGAACCTACCCATCACACCCCCTCAATGCTACGATCAAGTACGTAAGACTTGGGAAGAATTCCAGCCAGGAGTTAGTGCTGGGCAAGATGAACAGGCAAATTCTCAACTCTGTCCCCCCTCTATTAACATTGTCAAGAATGGAGGCTAAAAGGTTCATTCCTCTGTTTGGCTTGAATTAGAGCATAAAATTCAATATAAACTTCTTAATGTCGAGTCCAGAAACTGCTCATGCCATAATAGGCTGAAAACTATCTAATCAATGAGGTAAACGTCAATGCCTGCCGTCCAGCACTATGCAACTAATTATCTGGAAAACGTCAAGGTGATACTGATTGCTCCAAGTCAAACTCTGGAGTCATCTGCTGTGGAATATTGCATCTCTAGTGGATATGTCAAAATCATGCCCTCTGATGGCCGCACCTTGATTACCCACATCAGCAACGTTGTGATTGAGGTGGAGTCGTAGCACACTTGGTTCGAGGCTGTGACCGTATGTACGGAGACCCAGTACAAGAACCTCTGGATTTAGCTAAAAAAAGATTTTCATTTTAAAACTGCCAATCAACTGTTATCAAAAAAGGAGTAGCGCATGGTCAACCAACACAAAAATGATCAGAACGAGAACGAACATGACCACGCGGATCACGAGCGTTGGCTGGCAGATCATCGCACCTGGCGTATTGAACACAGTAAACTGCTCGCTGGCCTACGCCGCGTCGAGGCTGAGCTTCACGAACATGAGTCGCGGCTGCTGGAGCATGAACAGATGATCGTCACTCACGAAGCGCAGATTCATGAGCATGAGCGCACGGCCGATCAAAGTGGACACGACGCAGCCCATGCCGAGCATATATCGCAGCACCAAACTCACGGCGACGTTGCTCGGCAGCACGAGGAACTCCGAGGACGACATGAAGCCATTTACCGCGAACTCTCTGGGCTGCTCGATAAGCTGAACACACATAAATCTAACTGAGATATTTTATGAGATTGAATGACTGTCACAATTTTCAGGATTTCCGAACATTAGCGAAACGCCGACTACCAGGACCAATTTTTAATTACATCGATGGAGCGGCCGATGATGAACAGACCTATCGGCGTAACACTGAAGCCTATGAAGACTGCGATCTTATTCCCAACGTGCTTGTCGGTGTGGAAAATGTGGATATGTCAGTTGAGGTGATGGGGCAAAAACTAGATATGCCTATCTACTGCGCCCCCACAGCATTACAACGCCTTTTTCATCACGAAGGAGAGCGTGCCGTTGCCAGGGCGGCTGCCGAATATGGCACCATGTTTGGGGTGTCTTCACTGGCCACAGTAACCGTTGAAGAAATCGCCAAGATCACAAACACGCCGAAGATGTTTCAGTTCTACTTCCATAAAGATCGCGGCTTGAATGATGCCTTGCTGGAACGCGCACGAGCAGCGAACTTTAATGTCTTGGCATTAACCGTCGATACCATTACTGGTGGTAATCGCGAACGTGATTTGCGTACCGGATTTACTTCGCCACCCAAATTAACCCTTGACTCCTTAATGAGCTTTGCGACGCACCCAGCATGGGCTTGGAACTTTTTGACAAAAGAAAAGTTCGATATGCCCCATTTGTCTGGCTATGTCTCCCAGGGAACGAATGTAGCCGTCTCTGTTGGCGATTATTTTTCAACGATGCTAGATCAATCCATGAATTGGAAGGATGCTGAAGAACTCTGCGCAAAGTGGAATGGGCAGTTTGCACTGAAAGGGGTAATGAGTGTGGAAGATGCCAAGCGTGCTGTTGATATTGGTTGTACGGGTATTATGGTTTCTAACCACGGCGGCCGTCAGCTCGATGGTTGCCGTAGCCCCTTTGATCAACTGGCAGAAATTTGTGATGCGGTTGGGGATAAAATTGATGTCATTTGCGAGGGTGGTATTCAGCGCGGTACCCATGTGCTTAAGGCTCTATCTGTGGGAGCTAAAGCTTGTTCCGGTGGGCGATTATATCTTTACGCCTTGGCCGCTGCTGGGCAAGCAGGAGTTGAGCGTGCTTTAGGTAATATGCGCACTGAAATTGAGCGTGATATGAAATTGATGGGAGTGACTAAGCTCGATCAATTGAGTAGAGATAATCTACGCTTTCATCACTCACGATGAAGCTGCCTGTTTCCCCTGGGTGGACTTAGCTAACCTGAAAAGGCGATCGCACGCCACCCTTAGAAGCTCTCTCAAAAATTTTTAATTTCCAATGGTCTAGACAAGATTTTAGCCACCATGCTAGAAGTTTTGGTGCGTTAAGCTAGAAAAAAATGATAGTATATTTCCCGTAACCTAAAGTTGGCTTAACACACCCTACAAAAAATCTCCATAATCAGAGAACAGATTAAACACTAACCGTGGACAACCCCAACCAAACCGACAACAACCCCTTAACCCCTCACCCTGGCAAAAAAATGGGGGGTGGTTTACCCTTAATAGAAGACTGGGCAAACTACACCCTTTCTGCTGATGGGGTAGACATCTGGAAAACCCTATTTCATAAAAGTGCTTGTTTATCTTGCGCGTGGGGAACCGGTGGCCAAAAAGGTGGGTTTACCAATGAAGTCGGGGAAACTCTACAACGGTGTGTCAAAAGCGTTGAAGCAATATCATCGGAGTTACAACCAGGAATAACACCCCATTTCTTTGAACAATATTCCCTCACAGACTTACAACAGTTAAGCTCACACGAAGCAGATAGGTTAGGCCGTTTAACGTTTCCTGTTATTCTACGCAAAGGGAAAACCCATTATCAACGCATTAGTTGGGATCAAGTTTATAATCTAGTTGAAACAGCATTTAAAAAACCCTCTGATCGCATCGCTTCCTATAGTTCCGGACGATCTTCTAATGAAGCAGCCTATCTCTTACAATTAATGATGCGAGCGCTGGGATCTAATAACTTAGCAGATTGTTCTGATTTGTGCCATCGTGCCTCAGCAGTAGGGTTAAAAACCGTCTTTGGTACAGGGACATCTTTAGTCAGTTTAGAAAGCTTAAAAGCGTCAGAATGCGTGGTTTTGGTGGGTTCCAATGCACCAGCAAACCACCCTCGTTTGATGAATGAATTAATTAAAATACGCGATCGCGGGGGAACCATTATCGTTATCAACCCCGTGGAAGAAATAGGGTTAAAAAAGTTCGCTTCTCCTGCATTTCCCGTTAAGTCTCTCATCCCTGGATCAGATATTGCATCTTTATTCTTAAAACCTCATCCGGGTAGCGATCTCGCTATCTTTGTGGGGATACAAAAGTTTCTGATAGAAAGAGGGTTAATACAACCAGATTTCTTAGAAAATTATACGGAAAATTGGCAAAAAATTCTACAACAGTCTCAAGCAACTTCCTGGGAAACCATAACAGATACTTGTGGTGTTTCCAAACAAGACATAGAAACTGCTGCAACTCTCATTAGTGAAGCAAAGGGTGTGGTGTTTGCTTGGGCCATGGGTGTGACGCAACAGTTACACGGTGTGGAAACTATTTTTAGTATTGCAAACACAGCATTAATGACCGCAAATGTGGGAAAATTAGGTGCAGGGTTAATGCCTATTCGTGGCCATTCTAATGTACAAGGTTTCGGATCGATGGGAGTTAGTAACATCCTCAAAAAAGAGATCCAAGACGCATTGGAAAGGTTATTAGGGCGATCGCTTAATCGTACCCCAGGTTATGACGCGCGATCGCTTATAGATGCAGCAGATGACAACAAGGTAGATACTTTGTTATGTTTGGGAGGAAATCTTTATGCAGCTAACCCTGACTTAACCCAAGCAAAACGCGCATTAAATAACATCGAAACCGTTATCTATCTCTCCACTAAACCCAACTTAGGACATTTTCACGGCCTCGCAGCAGAAAATACTCTCATTCTTCCTGTCTATGCAAGGTTTGAAAACCCCCATAAAACCACAGTGGAGTCTGGAAATAATTTTGTTAGGTTAAATGATGAAGGGAAAACTCACCTACAAAATGCCGATCTTATCTCTGAAATCGACTTTATCACAGAATTAGCCCATCGTCTCTTAGGAGATGATCCCGTAAGCTGGCGCAAGTTACAAGACACTCGATATGTGCGAAAACTTATTTCTGAAACCATTCCGGGTTACGAAAAGATTGCACATATAGACGAAACCAAAGAAGAATTTACTATTTCAGGACGCATTTTTACTGAACCGAAGTTTCCTACAGCGTCAGGTAAAGCGATGATGCAAGAGACTCCTTTACCCACCATTACGTTACCTCAAGCGCAAGAGTTTGGTGTTTCTCAACCCTTTTCTGGTGTGGTGGTTGCATTAATTACCGGACGCAGTTACCGTCAACATAATACGGTAGTCTATCGCAACGATGATCCTTATCGGAATATGCCTCACCGTTATTGTATCTTAATGAACGTTGAAGATGTACAGAAAGCAGGGTTAAATAATCATCAACGGGTGACAGTGCAAGGAGATGGGGGAAAATTAAACGATATTGAGATTATTTGCGGTGAAATTAAACAGGGTTCGGCTTTAATGTTCTATCCTGAAGCTAATATCTTGATGAAAGCACATCTCGATAAGCGATCGCAAACCCCTGCTTATAAACGAGTCCCCGTCTTGGTTTACGCTGTTAATGATTAGTACAAAAAAATTATTTTTTCCCCTTGACAAACTAGCTGTCTTCATATTATTATAATATATATTTCATGTTGTTTAAACTATCAACAAAAAGCAAAAACTCTTGAAGAAATGGAACAAGCGATCGCTCAAGGTATCATATTATGAAGACTTTTATCTGCTTGATCCACTAACCCAAAATAGTGCTATATTGATAGTAGGTTCGGCTAAAACTAAAGTTTCAAAATTCAGTTCACGATTAACAGTCAACTGGAACTCGATCCCAGTATCATTAGCGATCGCGCAGGAAACCCCTTAAATGATCCCTTTATCTTCAACTTTACTCAACGAGGGATTAATCCTTTAAACTTTGGTGAAATCATTAACGGTACTATCCTTAACCCAAGAGAAGACGAAATCTATGCTTTTGAGGGGGATATTGGTCAAAGGGTTATTTTTGATGGAATCAGTCGTGATAACTTCAATATTCATGCACGTCTAGTTAGTCCCAGTGGTGTTAATGTCTTTAGCAATCAAGATGTACATAGCGATCGCAACCCCATTACCTTATCAGAACAAGGAACTTATCAATTAATTATTGATGGTTTTAATAACGTTACAGGAGACTTTAGTTTCCAACTGCTTAATGATCAAAATGCTACGCTTTTAATAGCGAATACCCCTGAGATGGGACTCCTAGAAACTAATGCTCAAACCTTATTCACCTTTGAGGGAACAGAAGGACAAGAGATTGTCTTTAATAATCTTGATGATAATTTTAATCAATCAGTAAGGTTATATAACAGTGCTAATCAGTCCATTTCTTCAGGTTTCAACAGAGCGATTACTTTAGATAATACAGAAACCTATTTGGCGACTATTACTAACAATAATAATGCACCAGAAGACTTTAACTTTGAAGTTCTTTTACCCAAAACTACTACAGAAATCATCAATATTGGAGAACTTGTCAGTGATACGATTGAAGTTCCTGGGGATGACTTCATCTATACGTTTGATGGCAATATTGATCAACGTATCCTCTTTGATGGGATTAGTGATGATACCAGGAATATTGATGCACGTTTAGTTAGTCCTAGTGGTGTGACTCTCTTTAGCAATCAAGACGTATATCGCGATCGCGTCCCTATTACTTTATCAGAACAAGGACCTTATCAAATCATTGTTGATGGGGGGATTACTACAACAGGGGACTTTAGTTTCCAACTCCTTGATGCTGAAATTGCCACTCCTTTAACAGTAAATACCCCAGAAATGGGAACGATAGATGCAAATAGTCAAACCTTATTCACCTTTGAAGGAGAAGCAGGACAACAAATATTCTTTAGAAATCTTGATGATGATTTAAGTCAGTTTGTGCTGTTGTATAACAGTGCAAATCAACTGGTTTCTAGAAGTTCAGGTTTTAACACAGTCACGACTTTAAATAGTACAGAAACCTATCTAGTTTCTCTTTTTAATAACAATAATGTACCAGACGACTTTCATTTTGAGGTTATCTTTCCTCAAACTACTACAGAAACCTTGAATTTTGGGGAAGTAATCAATGGAACCCTTAACACCCCTGAAGATGAATTTATCTATACCTTTGATGGAACCATTGGCCAACAAATCTTATTTGATGGTATTAGTCGAGATAACTCTAGAATTCATGCACGTTTAGTCAATCCCAGTGGTGTTAATGTCTTTAGCAATCAAGATGTAACCCACATTTCGCACTTTTATTAAGTGATACGAAAAAAACGAAAAAAGTTTGTTAGTTTGGGTCAAAATTAGCGTCAATTTTACGCTAACCAAATTGGCACTGATTAACTATTCTCATGAAGAGTTGTTTATTGACAATGGCGAGACAAACCGAAATAGTAGTAAGCCAAAGATATTATCAAATCCGAAAAAACTCAAACCTCTAAAAATTAACCTGATAAGATATAATAGTTTTGAACAGAAAGAGGGAAAAAGCTTAAAATATTTTGTCTTTCTTCAGTTAAATTAACCACTTGTTTTTTTCCAGATTGAACTAAGAGATGAATCCCTTGAAAACATTGAAACATCCATCTTAAAGTAGGTTTTTCTGTTAGCTTCCCTAGTTGATTTTTAAGTCCAGTTTTTGCTTCCTTTAAGCGACGACGTAGCTCTCTTTGTCCCAAAGAATAAACCAAGAGACATAAACCCATTAACATGGCCATTGTTTCCACTCTTTTTGGGGATTTAAGAAAAACGCTATCGGCAAAAAATAAAGGGTCTTTAAGGAAACCAAAACCTCTCTCTGCTGATTGTTGTTCTTTATATTTAATCAAGATATCATCAGAGCTTAATGCACTTTCTTTGAGTTCATTTGTGGCTAAAATAAATCGTCCTGCTCTCCTTTTCTTCTCATCAACTTTATCTTGATTAATTTCAAGACTTGTTGTTAGTTTGTATTTTATTTCTATTTGTTTTTTCTTATTTTTTACTTCAATTTTTTGAACTTGTATATTGGTAAGTTGATGATATTTTAAACTCTTAGAAAATCGATTGGCGACTTCCATTGCTGCGCTCATAGAATTGAATTTATCTTTCATTAATGACTTTATCTCTTTATCGGCTTTTTCTTTTTCCTTCTCAATTCTCTCGGATAGTTTTTTCAAATCCGATTCTTTTCTTTTTTGACTTTCAACCAATAACCATCTTGGCTTAATGTCTGCATAAGTTATTAATTCTTCTTTCCATGAATAGCCTTTTATTGAACTCTGAGTTAGTTCTTTCTCTAAAACATTGTTAACTAATTCTTTGGCTTTTCCCAGAGATAAAGGAACTCTTGATAACCACTTAATTGATGACATTAATTGAAGATTTTTGGCTGTATATAAAGCACTATCAGCAACAATCATTGTCTCGAAATCAATCATGGATTTATATTCAACTGCTATTTCTCCAAAAACAACTTTATCTTGTTCATTCCCATCGGCTACTCTTAAAAATAGAGGAATTCCACCATCTCCACTCACGATTAAATCAACAATAAATTGCTTTAAATCTGGTCTATGGTCACGGGAATAACCCTTTGTTATAGTAATTGGTGCTGGCTCTTCACTTTTTTCCTCTTCTTGTTTTGATGAGATTAAGTTATTGATTAAATACTTCCCCTGAACGGAAAATGAAGAGGAATCTAGGTGAGAAAAGTTAGTTAAAAGTTGATAGTTTTGAACAACAGATAAAGCAATCATCAAGAAAACTGATGACAAACCTTTTTCATAAAGCTTGTCCATTACTCTGCCAATCTTATCATCGTTTAAATACTCAGCTTTGATTCCATCTCCCAATAAATATTCTGTAGCTTTATCTTCAAAAAACTTAGGAAATAAATATAAAGGTTGAGATGTAAATCCTAAGCCATTAAGAATAATACCTTTCACAACTTGACCTGATGTTACCAATTCTCTGGAATCCGAACCAACCATTTCATTAATCATTTCTTCGATGCCAATATCATCAATAATTCCGGCAACTAATCCTAGGTGATTGATGGTTTGAATCGAGATTTCTGGTGAGGAGAACATCGGAAACAGGTCTGAACAACAATATGCTGATTATCCCTTTTTTACTCCTAATTGTCCACAGCGATCACAACTGTTTAACAAGAATTGAAAACGAGTTTTGACTCTACTCTTAATCTTGTCAGGTTGGAATTATGTCTTGCAACCCCGAAGGTCAGTTCATCTGTTTTCCCACTCATCTAAGCGCGGGGTTCCAAGCCATAATTTTTTATGGGACAAATGATGTGCGGAATGTGGGTTAA
>JASJBX010000004.1 GCA_030066295.1 Crocosphaera sp. | reverse complement strand
TTACCGACTTTTTCAGCGTCTTGGCGACCTTTTTCTGTTAGCACAGATTCATCATTACGCCCTTGAATCAATTTTTGAGCGTTGTAGCTGCTTTGTCCATGACGCACTATAATAACGCGAGTAGTCAATCTTCTTATCCTCTCTCGGAATTATCAATTTCTAGATTACAGGTTATTGGGGCTTTATACTAAACTTATTTTGATATTTGTCAGATTTCTTATTAATATTCTTCAAGTATTTTTTGTAATCTATGGTTTTCAAGCAAAAATTTTTGTCTCAGTTACCTTCTCAAGATTATCATAAAAGTTACAATTTTGAAACCGCTTTAATTATTATTTTTTCTCTTGTTACACTTATCGGTATCTTACATCATGCCATGTGGCGTGATGAACTAAATGGCTGGTTAATCGCTAGAGATAGTTATTCTTTAATTCATTTTTTTGAAAATATTAAATACGAAGGACATCCTTTGATTTGGTATATTTGTCTTCGGATTTTGAATCAAATAACAGGGAATCCCATAGCTATGCAAATTTTTCACTGGTTGATTTCTGCTGTTACAATTTCTATATTCATTCTTTTTTCTCCTTTTACAAGAAGCCAAAAAGCTTTATTTACTTTTGGCTATTTACCTTTATATGAATATTCGATTATTAGTCGTAATTATAGCATTGGTGTGTTCGCCATTTTTCTGTTTTGTACTTGTTTCAGGACTCGCTATAAATCTTACCTTCCTTTAGGATGGATTTTAGCAGTAATGGCTAATACAAATGCTTATTGTTTACTGATATCTTTGTCCCTAGGATTTACTCTGGTGGTTGAATATATTGGCAGGGGTTATTTCCAGTATCAAACCAAAGCGAATAAATATGATCTGACTGCTAGTATCATTATTTTTTTAGTGGGAGTTTTCATATCCGTTTTTATGTTACTACCACCCACCGATAGTACCTTACAAGGGGGAGCAAGTCAATGGTTTTTTGAGTTTGATTTTAATCGCTTCACTCAAACAATGACTAGGGTTTGGCGTAGTTATATTTTAGTGATTATTCCCAGTGATTCTAAACCGTTCGATTTATTGATATTTTCCTTTTTTTCTCTTGGTTTATTCCTTTTTTCGATCTTAATCTTGATCAGAAAACCGATAGCTTTATTATTCTATTTACTGGGAAGTTTAGAAATTCTTGCTTTTACTTACGCTAAATTTTTAGGTTCTCAAAGACATTATGGACATTTATATATTATCCTTATTTCTGCTTTGTGGATTGGTCATTATTCTGCTAATTCCCCTATAATAACTAAAGGTATAGATCATATTTCAAATCAATTATCAAAGCTTGTTTTAAACGCCATAAATTTTGTTACTCATCATCAAAAATCTTTTTTAATCATTATTCTCTGGTTACAAGTTGTTGCTGGAATAGTTGCCTTCAGTCGAGACTTAATCACGCCTTATTCTAGTAGTAAAGCAACGGCAGAATTTATCCAAAAAAATCAGTTATCTCAACATTTTATTGTGGGTAGTGAAGATTTTACAATTGCCCCCATTAGTGGTTATCTTAACCAGAGAATATACTATCCTGAAAGTAAAGAATTAGGTAGTTATGTCCTTTTCAATAATGATCGCAAGATAGTCGACGATGCTGGTATTATTAACCAGATTAGTGAAATTTTGACTCAAGAAAATAAAAATGTTTTATTAATTATGAATCGGGAATTTTTAGGTCAATCACCTAGTTTGAAGATTGAATTTATCGAAAAATTTACCCAGTCTTTTATTTATAATGAAAAATATTATCTCTATTTAGTAAAATTATCCTCTAAGTTAAATTAACGAATATGGCGAAAACAAAATCAAAACATGATATTCAATGGTTTTTCTTACTATTAATATTAGCCCTATTTTTATGGCTCATTAATTTGGGTAATCTTCCTTTAAGAGACTGGGATGAAGGATACTATGCAACAGTTGCACAAGATATGTTTCAGTCCGAAAACTGGCTTTATTTAACCTATGCAGATCAGCCTTTTTTACTGAAACCGCCGTTAATTATTTGGTTAATTAATATAAGTTATAATCTAGGAGGTATCGACGAATTTACTACCCGTTTTCCTTGTGCTTTATTAACTGCTTTGGGTGTTCCTTTATTATATTTAGTCGGCAAAAATATCTTTAATCAACAATTACCCCCTATTTTTAGTAGTTTAGTTTATTTAACTTTATTACCCATGGTACGACATGGACGTTTAGCAATGATAGATGGAATGATCAACACCTTTTTTATCTTTGCTATCTTCTCCTTAGTGAAGTCTAAAAAACAACCTTTTTGGGCAATTGGTTTTGGAATTGGAATTGGATTAATTGCCTTAAGTAAAGGCATTTTAGCCTTAGCTTTAGGGGGAGTTTTAGGAATTTATATTCTCTGGGATAGAGAACAATATACTTTAGTTAATTTGTCCCTTAAAATAATACAAATACTAGGATTACAAGGGATATTTAATGGTTTATTAAAAAGGATTTTTATTTCTTCTCAAAAAAGGGAAAAAAGTCTCATTAAATATTATGGGTTGTGGATAGGTTTATTTCTAGGTTTTTTACCTGTGATAATTTGGTATTATTTACAAATTAATTACTATGGGGAACAATTTATCCAAGTACATTTTTTACAACAAAATTTTGATCGTTTATCCACTGCGGTTGAGGGAAATAGTGGCTCATCTTTCTATTACATTTTTGAATTAATTAAATATAGTTTACCCTGGTTACTATTTCTACCCAGTGGACTATTTTTAGCCTGGAAAAAACGACGAAAAAGTTGGGGTAAATTGGTGTTAACGGGGTTCTTTCTTTTCTTAGGAATTATAACCATTATGGGGACTAAACTTCCTTGGTATATTATGCCAATTTATCCCTTTTTTGCCTTAGCAGTTGGCTATTACTTAAATTATTTATATCGAGTTAAACAATCTTATTCCAAATGGTTAGTATTTAGTTTCTTCAGTTTAAGTATAATGACAGTCGCTGGTGGTATCTACTTATGGAAAGAAACTCAAGAAATCATTCTGGTTATTATGTCTAGTATTCTTTTTATTACCTTTTTATTAACCAGCCAAAAACTCAAACAAAAATCTCGTAGTTTTGTGAAGATTCTGTTTATTGGCCTATATGGTAGTTCATTGTTATTTGTAACATCAAATTCTTGGGTATGGGAACTAAACGAAGCATTTAAAGTTCAACCAGTTGCTAACTTAATTAGAGAAAATACACCCGCCAAAACCATTGTTTATACTTCATTTGAGTATAGTCGTCCCAGTCTCGACTTCTACAGCGATCGCCAGATACTTGCTGAAGATAATACCACATTAGAACAACGGGCTTCAACTGGATCTTATTTATTATTAGATGAGGAAACTTTTGGCAATTTAAAGTTAACTAATGTTAAAATACTAGGAGAGAGCAATGGATTTATTTTGATTTCTACCCATCCTCAGTAGTTACCCTAGTTAGAGAAAATTGAATGACGACCAAAAGAGTAATATTAATTGTTTTAACGATTGTTTCACTTATTCCAGTTCTTTTATCATTAATTGGCAGTATTAATCAACCCCAAGTTCAGTCTAACCTACAACTTTATCAAACGAATTTAGTGCTACAAGCAGCAGAATTCTCAGATAATAGTATTAGTCAATTCGAGCAAATTCGTGAATCTGTCTTGGGAAAAAATCCTTATGAAGCTGCCCTAAAACAATATAAACAAGCCCTCAAACTGTCTGAAACCAATCTAAATAAATTAGTAGATAATTTAAAAATCCTTGATGAACAAGCCAGGTTAATAAAAGAATCAGATAGTACAATTAACTCTATCCCTATTTTTTCAGCAACTAATGAACAGCAAAACCTAAAAATAAAAATTGATGAACAGCAACAAGAAATTAAGACAATAAATGTAAAAATAGGACTCTTAGAAATTGCCAAAGGAAACCAAACCAAAGCAATAGAAACTTGGAATAAGATACAAGAATCAGATTTTTTACCGCCTTCAAAAAGTATAGCAACTGTTCTTACTTATTTATGGACTAATGAGGGTAATATCTTAGCAGAATCAGAATCAATAATCAAAGAAGAATTAAGCGGGTGGTTTCGTTCTTATTCCCTCAAGCAACTCTATGAAATCGAAGATAAAAAAGATGATTTAATTAGGTTAAAAAAGCAACAACAAGAAGCAGCTAAACAAGCTATTATTAAGTTAACCATTATTGCTATTATTCCCGTATTAGGAGGATTAATCGGCATCGGAATTATTATCTTTGCCCTCATTCAATTAGGAATTAAAAAAGAGGCAGCTATTTTGATTCTAGACGAAAGATTGAAATGGCAAACCCCCTGGACTCTAGAAATTCCTTGGCAAGTCTTAGTGGTTGGTTTTTTATTTTTTGGACAAATTGTTTTACCCATTTTAGTTAGCTTTCTCAATATTGATTTGACTAGCTTAAGCTTACGAGGAAAAGCTTTTTACGTTTTAGCTAGTTATGTAACCATGTCTTTAGGAGGAATCGGAGTGCTTTATTTCTCCATTAAATCATTTTTTCCTTTACCTAAAGATTGGTTTAAATTTAATTGGTTAAGTAACTGGATTCTTTGGGGAGTTGGAGGTTATTTAGTTGCCTTACCTTTAGTGGTCATTATTTCATTAATCAACCAAAATATTTGGAATGGACAAGGGGGAAGTAACCCATTACTTTCCTTAGCATTAGAAGGACAAGATGGGGTAGTGTTAGCCATTTTCTACTTTACTGCTGCTATTGCTGCCCCTTTTTACGAAGAAATCATGTTTCGTGGTTTTTTATTACCTTCTTTAACCCGATATGTTCCCCTGTGGGGAGCCATCGGAATTAGTAGTTTAATCTTTGCTGTTGCTCACCTTAATCTTTCGGAAGTTCTTCCCTTAACGGTTTTGGGAATTGTTTTAGGAATTGTCTATACAAAATCCCGTAATCTTCTCTCATCCATGCTTTTACATAGTCTTTGGAATAGTGGCACCTTAATTAGTCTTTTTATATTAGGTAGTAGCAATAACTAGCTTATGTTAACAAAATATTGAGACATGATAATAAAGTGAAGCCTTAAGGGAATAATAGAAATGATACGACCTCAACACAATAACAGATTGAATCATCAATGAATAGCACATTACCACGACAACAGTTAGGAAAAATGATAGGAACAATCGCTATTATTACCCTCAGCTTAACTGGGGTAATTTGGCTACAAAAATCCCTCATTGCTCCTCGAAAAGAACAATTAACCGTAGAAGAATATAACAAACAACAACAACTCGAGCAAATCCAACTAAATGTTTATAAAGGGTTACCCAGTTTAGGATACGGTAACCTACTGGCTGATTGGTTTTACTTGAGGTTTATTCAATATTTTGGGGATGGGGACGCTCGTAAACAGACAGGATATCCCCTCAGTCCCGATTATTTCCAGTTGGTTGTTGACAATGATCCTCGTTTTGTAGATGCTAACTTAAAACTAGCCGTCTCCACTTCCATTTTTGCCGGGTTGCCTCAAACAAGTGTTCAATTGCTAGAAAAAAGTTTAGAAGAAACCCCCAGTCAAATGACTTCTCCTGTCTATCCCCCCTATTATTTATGGATTTACAAAGGGGTTGATGAATTACTCTTTTTAGGGGATGTAGAAGCAGCCAAAAACTCAAACACAATGGCTGCCAACTGGGCCGATACTTACCCCGAAGATGATCAGTACAATAGTAAAAGTGTTGCTCAAAGAAGGCGACAAACCGTTAAATTTTTAGAAGAAAATCCCGACAGTCGCAAAGCTCAGATTGCAGCTTGGGCGCAAATTTTAACGAATGCCATTAATGAAGAAACCGTCGAGCGAGCCTTAGGAGAAATTCAAGGGTTAGGGGGCGAAATTTATGCAACTCCCGATGGCAATATTCGGGTTCGTGTTCCTGAATGGATTGACTGATGGGAAACATTAAGCCCAAATCCGCTTTAGGCTGAGGCTAAACCCCGGTAACACGGTTTCTCCAGATAATTGATGGGGATTGTCCAGCATCTCTACTACTTGCCCCGGACGGTATATCTCCACTCGTTTATTTTTCGGGTCAATGAGCCAAGCCAACTTTGCCCCATTTTCCCTATATTCTTCCATTTTGGCGCGGAGGTCCTGAAGTGTATCGTTCTCAGAACGAAGTTCTACCACGAAGTCGGGACATAAGGGTGCAAAGCCCTTGCGTTGTTCTGGGGTTAGGGTATCCCAACGGGCTTGGCTCACCCATGCTGCATCCGGGGAACGATTTGCTCCATTGGGTAACTCAAAACCAGTAGAAGAATCAAAGGCTTTTCCGAGTTCTCCAGCATTTCGCCACCATAGATACAACTCGCCCCCAAGACTCCAATTTCGATATCCAGTTTCGCTACCAGTGGGTGGATTCACAATTAATTCTCCTGTTGCAGTCCGTTCAAGGCGTAGCTCACGGTTGGCCGCCGCTAAAGCTGCAAACTGTTCCGGTGTGACACGCAAGGCAACCTGACGGGGAAGTTGAAGCAATAAGGGTTGGGAAGAAACTTGAACCATGATTGATCTCAACAGACTAATCTATCAATCATACTATTTGTCCTCATTTTCTTTTGTTTTAATCACGTAATAGAAAGCGCGATCTGGATATTTTCGCTAAAATCTAGGCAACCCGACGATCCATTAAGCGATGAAAAGTTTAATCCCGTTTAAGCCTCTCCATCCATTAACCCTAAGTCAGTCCCCTTGGCTCTCAATCATCTGTTCTTTGCCCATCGCTGCGGGTATCACTGTATTTACCCCTCAAACCCCTGTATTTGCACAAATTCAGTCAGATGGAACCACTGGCTCAGTGGTTAACCAAGCAGGGAACAATTACACCATCGACGGAGGGACACAAAGCGGGGCTAACTTATTTCATAGTTTTTCGCAATTTTCCGTTCCCAGCATGGGAAGTGCCACGTTTAATAACGGAGCGGCCATCGCTAATATCATCAGTCGGGTCACAGGAACCAGTATTTCAGACATTCAGGGACTCATTCGAGCCAATGGCAACGCTAATTTATTTTTAATCAATCCCAATGGCATTACCTTCGGTCCCAATGCCACCCTAGATATTGGGGGATCATTTGTCGCTAGTACCGCCGATAGCATTAAATTGCTAGGAGGGGGTGAATTCAGTGCCACCAACCCCGGGCCGGTCAACCCCTTAATCATGATGACGGCCCCCATGGGACTACAGATGGGTCCGAGTCCTAGAAACATCGTGGTTCAAGGCAATGGGAATAATCTTGGTACCGATCCGACCAATTTTGAAATCCGACAATTCCCTAGTCCTCCGTTTAACCCGGTTAATCCTCTCGCCGTTAACCCAGGACAGACTTTGGCCCTAGTGGGGGGAAATATTACCTTTGAAGGGGGCAATGTGGCCGCCCCTCAAGGGCGCGTGGAATTAGGGGCATTTAGTAATGGTTTGGTCAATTTAACCACCCAAAACGGACAACTGCAACTAGCCCCTGCTGTTGGTGGCATTACTCACAATAATATACAAATGAGTAGAGGTTCATCCGTCAATGTGAGTGGCAACCGTGCCGGTAGCGTGCAGGTTCAAGGGGGTAATTTAAGTCTCAATGGTGGCTCGGTTATTTTAGCCAATACCACAGGCAATGGTATCGGGGGAGAAGTTAACATCCGAACCACCCAATCCATTCAAGCAAGCGGTGTGGGTGAGAAACCCCCTTTTGTTGCTCCTTTTGGCTTTGCTTACCGAATTTTTAGCGGTATTTTTGCCGATGTCAGTTCTGCCAGTGGTTCGGGCGCCCAAGGGGGACGGATTAACCTGCAAACCGGAACCTTAAGTATTACTGACGGCGCACAAATTGGGGCCAATACCTTTGGAGCCGGACAAGCAGGACAGATCAACGTCAATACCCATGCTCTACAAATCAGTGGCGAAAACATTTTAGGGCCCAGTGGCTTATTTGCCGCCGTTGCCCCCAACGCCTCGGGACCTGGGGGAACCATTAACCTGACCACCGGTCATCTGCGAATGGCAGACCGGGCGAATATTAATGTGGGTACCTTTGGCAGTGGCAATGGAGGCACCGCCAATATTAACGCCGGTCAAATCGAATTAATCGGTGTGTCTTCCCAAGATGGAAGTCCCACCGGAATTTTTGGCAATGTTGAACCCGATGGCACAGGCAATGGTGGAACAGTGATCATCGATGCCGACACCCTCAGAGTTACAGATGGGGCCAATATCGGCGTAAGCACCTTTGGCAGTGGCAATGGAGGCACCGCCAACATTAACGCCTCTAACCTAGAATTAATCGGCACCGCCCCCGATGGAAGTCCTAGCGGAATTTTTAGCAACGTGGAAGCCAACGCCACTGGACAAGGGGGCAACCTGACCGTTGATAGCCACACCTTGACCTTGAGGGATGGGGGCAGTATTGAAGTGAGTACCTTGAGCAGTGGCAACGGTGGCAATGTCACCATTAGAGCCAACGACATCAATATCGTTGGCACCTCCTCTCAGGGGAACCCGAGCGGGATTTTTAGTAACGTCGGCAGTAATGCCATCAGAGAAGGGGGCGGATTACGAGTGGATGCAGACAATAATACCACCGGACAAGGGGGCAGACTGGGAATAGAAGCAGGAAATTTACGCTTAAAAGACGGGGGACAAATCGGTACGTTAACCTTTAGTGTGGGTAATGCCGGCATTTTAGAGATCAACGCCGATAAGATTGACATTGAAGGCACATCCGGTTCTCGGCCCAGTGGCATTGTCAGTCAAGTGGGTCGTGTCAATGACCTCGACGATCGCACCTTGGGCAATGGGGGTCAAATTAATATCACCACCAACCAGTTAAAACTCAGTGGCGGTGGCATCATTAGCACCAACACCGCCGGGTTAGGCCGAGCCGGTGACATGACCATCAACGCCCAAAGTGTGGAAGTGATCGGGGGAGTCAGACAAACGGCGAGCGGTTTATTTAGTGCGGTGACAGAAGGGGGGAGAGGCAATGGTGGGAATATTACCCTCAACACGCAAAGTCTGACAGTGCAAGATGGGGGTCAAATTGCTGCGAGTACCGCCGGCTCGGGTAATGGGGGGAATTTAACCATTACCGCCAGATTTATTGAGCTTTCTGGTGGCTCTCCCTTGGGGGCCAGTGGCCTGTTTGCCAATGCCATCAACGGCACAGGAAATGGGGGAAATATTCGCATTCAAACGGACAACCTCACCATTACTCAAGGGGCTACCATCAATGTCGGTAATTTTCCCAGTCGTAATAATGGGGTCAGGCCGGGTCAAGGCGCGCCGGGTAATATTGATATTGAGGCGAAATCCATTCGCCTAGACTCTCAAGGGACCATTACGGCTGATACGGTAGCGGGCAGTGGCGGCAATATTACCCTCAAGACCAATGGTCTCGATCTTAACTGGATGAGTGCTATCACCACCAATGCCAGAGGAGATGGCAGTGGCGGCAATATCACCATCCATACCGATAACCTCAATTTATGGGAAATGAGTACCATTAGTGCCAATGCTCAAGGAATCGGTGCAGCCGGGAATATTAACATTGGGCCGCTCTCCCAGGCCCCTAATATTAACCTCAGTCAAAGCAGTATCACCGCCACAGGAAATCAAGGCAATGTTCGCATCACCAGTGAAAATTTACGGCTCAATGAGGGCAGTGTTATCAGTGCCAATGCCGAGGGTAACGGGGATGGTGGCAATGTTATCCTGATCAATGACGAAGAAATTACCTTAGACAATAACAGTGTCATTAGTACCAACGCCGAAGGAAGCGGACAAGGGGGAAATATCGACTTGGTGACCGGTGAATTAAATGTGTTGAGGGATAGTCAAATTTCGGCCAACGCCAGCGAAACCTCCGGGGGGAATATTTTTGTCCGGGTCACTTCCCCGGAAACCCTCACCCTAGACTCAGGCAAAATTACCGCCACTGGGGGACAAGGAAATATTACCCTGGATTCACCTTTGATTTTTTTACGCAACGGCAGTTTAATTAGTACCAACGGACTCGGCACGGAACCGGGGGGAAATATTAACATTAACACCGATTTTCTCCTGACTATCCCCACAGAAAATAATGACATCACCGCCAATGCTCAACAAAGTCAAGGGGGTCGGGTGATCATCGATGCTTCAGGGGTATTTGGCATCGAATTTCGCGAATTTTTGACCCCGTTATCTGATATTACTGTCACCTCAGAATTGGGGCCGGCCTTTGCAGGAGAGGTGAGAATTCGCGTACCAGAAGGGGATCCCACCTCCGGATTTACCAAATTACCCGAAAATACTATCGATCCCCGCGATCTGTTGGTGGTATCTTGTGCTGCGGATGAGGGGAATGTCTTTATCCGCACTGGAAAAGGCGGACTTCCGGATAATCCCGATCAAAGTTTAAGATGGCGGGTGATTTGGGAAGATTTACGGGATTTTACTGAACTGGATGATCCCGACTCCACTCCTGACTCTCCCCAGTCAAACATTCCAAGAAGACCCCGTAATTGTACTGAGTTTCAAGCCAGTCAGGGTTAATAGTTACGTAACTTTTTCTATGGTCAAACCGCAAGATCCTCTGTTAAAAATGGGTATACCCTTTCACAGAAATTGCCCATGAATCATTAAACTGAGTTAACAATCCCTTGAATCGGAGTCCTGATACCAAATCCGCTTGAGATACCCCCTTTTAAAACTGATAGCTTCAAGCTTTAAAACCCTCCTGCCTTCTGCCCTCTGCCTCCTGCCTCTTCTAGCAGATAAGATGGGTTTGAGAATCGGATTTGGTATGATGTCTGAGTTCTGAGTTCGGGGTCTTTTTTTTCACTGAAATCGTTAACATTAATTTGATCCAATCAATTATTAATGAAATTACAGAGACAAGTTGATGATGCCCCTAAGATCCTATACTCTGGTTCCTACTGCGATATTGGGACTGGTAACTACTCTCCTCACGGTTAACCCTTCATTAGCCATCCCCAGCCAACCCACTCCCTTTTTACTCGCCCAAGAAACCCCCCAAACTCAAGGGAAAACCCTCTTAAAACGGGGTAAACAATTCTATCAACAAGGACAATATCATCAAGCGATCGCCCTTTGGCAAGAAGCCCTGACCTCAGCCCAAGCCTCAGAAGATACCCTCTCTCAAGTTCTCAGTTTAAATTATTTATCCTTAGCCCATCAAGCCCTAGGACAATGGGAACAAGCTCAAACCACGATCGCAGAAAGTTTAACCCTAATTCAATACCTTCCCCCTAACACCCGTCATCTTAACTTAATCCACGGTCAAAGTTTAAACACGCAAGGCAGTTTATATCTAGGGTTAGGCCAAGGCCAAAAAGCCATAGAAACCTGGAAACAAGCCAAAACCTACTATCAACAGGGAGACGACGCAATTGGCGTGTTAGGGACTGAAATTAACCAAGCGGAAGCCCTGCAAAGCTTAGGCTTTTACCGTCGTTCTCTCGACCAATTAACTCAGATCAAACAACAACTGGAAACCCAACCCGATTCTATCCTCAAAGTCAAAGGATTACAAAGTTTAGGCAGTGCTTTACAAGGGGTGGGGGACTTAGAAGAAGCTCAAACCGTTCTCGAAACTGCCCTCACCCTCAGTGAAACCCTCAACCGTGCTGACGATCAAGGGGCCACCTTACTCGCTTTAGGCAACGTTTATCAAGGCTTAAAACAACCCCAAACCGCCCTTGATTTTTATCAACAAGCAGGCCAAACCGCCCTCAACCCCGGCCTGAAACTAGAAGCCCAACTCAATCGATTTCGCCTTTTAATCCAGGAAAATCAGACGCAAACCGCCCTCACCCTCCTGCCTACCCTTCAGCAGTCCTTGAAACAATTACCGTCTAGTCGTCGTACCGTTTACGCCTACGTTAACTTAGGGGAAAGTTTACTGCAACTCTTAGCCACCGACGCCGTCTCACCCCAAACGGTTTTCGACCCTTTAAACGAAGCCGTGCAACAGGCCAAACAGTTAAACGACCACCGGGCCGCCTCCTACGCCATCGGAACCCTCGCTAAATTGTACGAACAAGAACAACAATGGGCAACCGCCCAACCCTTAACCGAAGAAGCCCTACAACTGGCGCAAACCGTCAAAGGGAACGAGATGACCTATCAATGGCAATGGCAACTGAGTCGGTTAATGAAAGTGCAGGGCAACCGCAAAGGGGCGATCGCCACCAATAAAGCAGCCGTTCAAACCTTACAAAGCATTCGCAACGACTTACTGGCCATCGATGCCGGCATACAATTCTCCTTTCGCGAAAGTGTCGAACCAGTTTATCGTGATTTAGTCAGTTTATTGTTAACCCCAGACAGTCCTGGCCAACCTATCCCCCAAAACAACCTCATGGAAGCCCGCGAGGTGATCGAATCCCTACAAGTAGCGGAACTGGAAAACTTTTTCCGTGAAGCCTGTTTAGATGCACAACCCCAACAAATCGATGACATCGATAAGGATGCGGCGGTTATTTACCCCATTATTTTAGACGATCGCTTAGGGGTGATTGTTTCTTTTCCCGGTCAACCCCTGGCCTATCATCAAGTTCAACAGCCCAAAACCGCAGTGGAAAACACCCTAGAGGAACTGCTACAAGCCCTCAATCCCGCCTTTTCTGATCAAATTCGTCTCAACCTCTCCCAACAAGTCTACAATTGGCTCATTCAACCCATTGAAGCCCAATTAGAACAACAAGAAAGCAAAACCCTGGTTTTTGTCCTAGATGGTATCTTCCGCAATTTACCCATGGCCGCCCTCCACGATGGCCAACAATATCTCATCGAAAAATATCAAGTGGCCCTGGCCCCAGGGTTGCAATTAGTGGACCCCAGAAATTTAGACCCCGAACTATTACAAGCGGTGGTAGCGGGTGTCAGTGAAGCTAACTTGGGATTTTCGGCGTTACCTGGGGTAGAAACAGAAGTGCAAGAAATTGGCCAAGAGATCCCCACAGAACAGTTAATCAATCAAGAATTTACCCGTGGTGGCTTCCAAGATGCCCTCACCCTCTCCCCGTTGGCGGTGGTGCATTTGGCGACTCACGGACAGTTTAGTTCCGACCCCGATGAAACCTTCGTGCTGGCTTGGCAAGATACCATCCGGGTTCGGGACTTCCAAAAGATTCTGCGGGCCCGTGAACAATCTACCGAAAATCCGGTGGAATTATTGGTGCTAAGTGCCTGTCAAACCGCCAGTGGCGATCAACAAGCTGCTTTAGGGTTGGCGGGGATGGCCGTTCGTTCAGGGGCCCGCAGTACCATCGCAACCCTTTGGTCTGTCAAGGATCAATCAACGGCACAATTGATGACCGAACTCTATCGGAATCTCAATCAAGCTAGTGTTGCTCAAGAAAACAAAGCGGAAGCGTTGCGTCAAGCACAGCTTTCCCTATTGCGCTCGCCTGAATTCTCCCATCCTTTTTATTGGTCAGCCTTTGTTTTAGTCGGTAATTGGCTGTAAACAGGGTTGAGACTCCTTCACTGATCCCTTTTTTACCTTTATGAAACCTCAAACTTTACAATCTGCTTTAGTATTCGGTGTCTTATCTAGCACGATGTTGCTTAATCCTTTGGCTGTGGTTCAGGCGCAACCCTCTCAGGGACAACTGTTGGCCAGTAATGTTACCTTTGTTCCTCCCAAGGGCGATCGCCCGAAAGATTCCCAAGGGGGGGCCTCCCGTGATGACGGCAAATGTCCTCAAGATGATAAAGCCCTCAACCCCTATCTGACGGCGGTGGTTCCGGCCAATGTACAACGGTTAACGGTGCAGTCCCAACCCAGTATTTTCGTCTATATTCCCGAAACCACGGCTGAAAAGGCGTTTTTTAGCCTCAAAGACAACAAAAATGGCCAGCATTATCAAACCTTTTTACCGTTAGATAAAAAAGGGGGTATTGTTAAAGTTAATTTACCGGCCGATGCTCCCTCTTTGGTGGTGGGAAATGACTATCAATGGTCTTTTGTTATGTTATGTGGGGATAAATTATTACCCGATGATCCTGCGGTAAGCGGAACCATTCGTCGGGTTAATTCTGGGGCAAACGTCACCGGCCCGTTAAACGATTGGCAACAAAACCCTTCTTTAGAAACGGCGGACTTGTTAGGAAAAGCAGGACTTTGGTATGATGTGTTAACGGTGTTAATGGCTCTTAAGGTTGAACAGCCAAATAACGTTCAATTAAGTAGCATTTGGTCTAACGTTTTAAAAGCCAGTAATCTCGATAGTATCGCCACTCAACCTATTATTGCCCGTAAATAAGGTTTATTGAGCAATAAGTATTAGTTTGTAGAGGCGTTTTTATCAACGTCTCTTTTATTAATTATTCGTCCAATTTTAAAAGTCATTATTATCTCTTGTTTTCTATTATTTAACATAAAAAATCTGTAAAGTTTATATAGTCTAATGTCAGGATTCTTACAAAAAATTAGTGCAAAATTAGCCACCTTTTATGAAAAATGGCAAGCGGTATTAATTACAGCCCCTAGTATCACAGCCATTGTCATCGGAGTCAATCATTTAGGGGTATTACAAATACTAGAATGGGCAGCTTATGACCAATTTTTTCGGTTACGTCCGGAGGAAACAATTTCTCAACGAATTACCATTGTTACCATCGATGAAAGTGATTTAACGGAGTTGGATCAATGGCCCTTATCCGATGCAACCATTGCCCAAACAATCAACCTTATTAAAGCAGAAAATCCCAGAGTCATTGCCTTAGATATTTATCGAGATTTAAAAGTAGAACCCGGCCACGATCAATTAGTAGAAGTATTGCAATCAACACCGAACTTAATTGGGGTAGAAAAAGTCAGTGGTCGCCCTGTTGCTCCCTCCCCAATTTTAGCAGAAAAAGGACAAGTTGCCATAGCCGATTTAGTGGTCGATCCTGACAGTAAAGTTCGCCGCGCTTTACTATCGGTTCAACGACCGGATGGAAAAATTCAAGTTTCTTTAGGCACTCAAGCAGCGTTAGATTACTTAGAGAAAGAAGACATTAATTTAACGCCTGTTGCTGATGAAACAGGGGAAGAAAATAGTTCTATACTACAGCTAGGACAAGCAACTTTTGAACCTTTAAATAGTCATGATGGGGCTTATATTAATGCAGACAATGGAGGCTATCAAGTTCTCTTAAATTATCGAGGATTAGAAGATAAATTTCCTGTAATTGCCTTAAAAGATTTATTGAAAAATAATTTTAATCCTAACTTAATTCGAGGAAGAATTGTTTTTATTGGTTCCATTGCTGAGAGTTTAAACGATCAATTTTATACCCCCTTTAGTAGTATTTTAAGCGATCATCCTTTACGCACAGGAGGCGTGGTGATCCATGCTAATATTAGTAGTCACATTTTGAGTGCGGCTCTCAATGAACGACCTTTAATTAAAGTAATTTCCAATCAATTAGAATGGAAATTTATTTTGATTTGCTCCCTAATTGGCGCAATTATTGCCTGGGAACTGGTGGTTAATCGAACTCGTCAACCTAAAATTTATTCGTTTACCAGTGTATTATTAATTAGTATGATGGTTCCTGGTATTGTATTAGTCGGATTCTGCTATTATCTTTTTCTAAATGGTTGGTGGATACCCATCATCGCCCCCGCCTTAGCCATGTTTTTATCAGCCTTTTCTGTTCCTGTTTATCAAAACTTTACTTGGCAGAAAATCGCTTACATTGATAGTTTAACTAAGCTGCATAATCGTCGTTATTTTGATAGTTATTTAGCGCAACTGTGGGAAGAACATAAAGAGAAAAAAATGCCCCTATCGCTCATCCTCTGTGATGTGGATTATTTCAAATTGTATAACGATCGCTATGGTCATCCCGAAGGGGATAAATGTTTACAAGCAGTGGCCCAAGGAATCCTCAGTGCCGTCCGAAAAACGGATTTAGCAGCCCGTTTTGGTGGGGAAGAATTTGTGATTCTCTTACCCAATACTAATCCTTCGATTGCCATGAGTGTTGCCCAACGGGTTTGCCTAAAAATTAAGGAATTAGAATTAGAACATGAAAGTTCTAAAATTAATAATTATGTAACCGTTAGTTGTGGTTCCGCTAGTATTGTTCCGGATAAAGAATTTTCTCCCAAGGCCCTTATCGATCAAGCAGATATTGCCCTCTATAAAGCCAAAGAATCCGGACGCGATCGTGCTTATCCTAAATGAACAGCGATCGCCCAACCTGTAACATCAATTACGGCTATTTTTGTAAATTCCTCTAACAATGGGTAGGGTGGCCCTGTTTTCTCCCCTCAATTTTCCCATGAGTGAAATTTTTACCAAAAAAGTCTGGTTTTCTAACGTCAAAAATGATTTATTAGCAGGGACACTTGTTGCTTTAGCCCTGATTCCAGAAGCGATCGCCTTTTCTATTATTGCCGGAGTTGACCCCAAAGTGGGCTTATATGCCTCCTTTTGCATTGCAGTGATCACCGCCTTTATGGGGGGGCGTCCTGGCATGATTTCCGCAGCCACAGGAGGGATGGCCCTATTGATGACCACTTTAGTTAAAGGTCATCCCGAAAATGGGTTACAATACCTGCTGGCTGCCACTATTCTTGCAGGAATTCTACAACTTCTCTGGAGTTGGATCAAACTCCCCAACCAGATGCGGTTTGTACCTCGTCCCGTAATGATCGGGTTTGTTAATGCTTTGGCTATTCTGATTTTCCAGGCACAACTCCCTCAATTTGAAGGGGCTTCTTTCCTGGTGTACGCCTTAGTTGCGGTGGGCTTAGGTATTATTTACGGCCTACCACGCCTAACGACGGCAGTTCCCTCTCCTTTAGTCGCTATTATAGTTATTACTGCCGCCTCTTGGATCGGAAAATGGGATATCCGTACTGTGGGAGATCAAGGGGAGTTACCTAGCAGTTTACCAATTTTTGCCATTCCTCAAGTTCCTTTTAATTTTGAAACCTTACAAATCATCCTCCCTTATGCTTTAGCCCTCTCTTTGGTGGGGATACTTCAATCCTGTTTAACAGCTAATGTGATCGATGATTTAACCGATACCTCTAGCAATAAAAACCAAGAAGCCTTAGCCCACGGAACGGCCAATATTGTGACGGGATTTTTGGGGGGTATGGCTGGATCGGCCATGATTGGTCAATCGGTTATTAATATTCGTTCTGGGGGACGGGCCCGCCTTTCTAGCCTCAGTGCCGGTATTTTTCTATTTATTTTTATTATTGTCTTTGGAGAATGGGTCTCACAAATTCCTATGGCTGCCTTGGTGGCAGTGATGATTATGGTTTCTATTAGTACCTTTAACTGGGGTTCTATTACTAATATTAGCAAAGTCCCTAAGAATGAAGCCGCCGTCATGATCACCACTGTATTTATTACAGTGTTAACCCGTAATTTAGCTATGGGGGTATTGATTGGCGTGGCCATGAGTGCGATTTTCTTTAGTCGAAAAATCGCCAATCTCATCCATGTGGATTCTTATTTAAAAGAAGACAAAAACGAACGCACTTATAGTGTCAATGGACAGGTCTTTTTTGTCTCTGTAGATAGTTTCCTAAGTGCCTTTGATTTCCGCGAAAAATTAGAGAAAGTGATTGTGGATTTAACCTATGCTCATTTATGGGATCATTCAGCCGTCGATGCCGTAGATAAAGTCGTATTGCGTTATCGTAAACGAGGAGTGGAAGTAGAACTCATTGGGCTAAATGAAGCCAGTGCCACCCTTTTAGAACGATTGACAATTCACGATCAACCCGATGCTTTGGATAAAATGGGCAATAATTAGAATTTTTTTGTAGAGGCCATGGCCTCTACAATGAAGACTAGGCACTACACTGCCATTCTTGGGTTGTTTGGCGAATTTTTTCCAACTGATAGGCTAATAATTCTCGGATTTCTCCGTAATTTTCTAATTCGGTTAGATGGCTTTGTCCTTGTAATAATTGACTATGTTGTTCCAGTTTTTCCAGTCTTTGGGTGATTTGAGCAACCATCTGATTGGCCAAAGTAAGTTTTTTGGATAATTCTTGTTCATTTTCGGGGACAATCATGGGTGCATTTAATAAATTAATCACCTTTTTGATCTCTGTGAGACACACGGAAAGTTGTTCTTGATAATCATCGAAAATGGCTTGTACGGTTTTATTGTGGGCAGATGATAAATTGTTCATGAAAATTAATCCTAACTATACAACTCCTACAAAATAATTGGAATTGATATTAACACTGCTTTTTTGGACGTTAGGTTATTTTTAGACAATTTTAACCTTCTTGTTGGCGAGAAATCCCCGATTGAGGAACGAAAATCGAGGGATGATAGCCAAAGCAACAGTTTAAGTAGATCACAAACATCTTGGTTGAGACAGCGGGGGAGCAGGGAGTAAGGAGCTTTCTAGAAAAGAAATCAGATTAAAATTAAAGAATAAACCATCATGTTTTCCTAAAATCTTTATTAATCCAGATTATGATTATTTTTACCATAATTTGACTTATAATAATCTCCTCTTCCCCCTGCCTCCTGCCTCCTGCCTTTCCCGTAGCGGTGCATCACTAATCCTTCAAAAACTCCACCAAACGACTCAATTTATCCCAAGCAGCCCCACTTTTGAGGATATCTTGAGCCATTTCCACCGCTTTTTGATGATCTTGCCAAGGGGCAATATTACCCACTTGTAACCCTAACGCTGCATTCAGGGCCACCGCATCCTGTTGGGCCGGGGTTCCCTTTCCCTGTAACACAGCCGTTAAAATAGCTGCATTTTCTTCCACATTTCCCCCTTTTAAAGCGGTTAACGGGGCAACGGTTAAACCTATGGCTTCTGGGTTAATCTCCCCTACCGTTACCTCACCGTCCTTTAAAAAAGCCACATCGGTAATATCCCCTAACCCCGCTTCATCGAGGGTTTCTCGACCGTGTAACACCATGCCTTGAGAAATCCCTAATTGGTTTAACGCCTGGGCCATAGGCGCAATAAACTGGGGATGATAGACCCCAATAATTTGACCGGTGGGACGTAACGGGTTCACCAAGGGCCCCAATAAATTAAAAATAGTCCGCACTTTCAACGTTTTTCGTAACGGGGCTACGTGCCTCATAGCCGGGTGCCAACCGGGAGCAAAGAGGAAGGTAATACCCACCGTTTCCAACGCTTGAGCCACCTTTTCCGGGGTCGCTGAGAGTTTCACCCCTAAATATTCCAAAACATCGGCTGAACCCACTTTACTGGAGGCGGAACGGTTGCCGTGTTTGGCTACTTTTACCCCGGCGGCCGCTGCTACAAAAGCAACGGCCGTGGAAATATTAAAGGTGGAGGCCCCGTCTCCTCCGGTGCCACAGGTATCGATAACCGGCACAGTATGGGAGATGGGGGTTTCTTGTACCGACTGTTGTTGCAGGACCTGGGCCATTCCTGCTAACTCATCGGCGGACACCCCTTTAGCTTGAAGGGTCACTAAAATAGCCCCAGATAACACAGGGGGAATAGCTTCGTTTAACCACCCCTGCATCAGTTGAGAGGCTTGGGGTTGGCTGAGGGACTGCCCATCGAGGAGTTGTTGTAATAAGGTTTGGGGAAATACTAACCCTTCTTGAGTGACCATGAATGATTTAACCTGAGAAACTTTTGGACATGAAAATATTACCAAACTAAACGGGAATACTAACCCTAGAGAGTCAAGATTAATCCCCATGACACCAGCCCATCGGTCCAGAAAAAGTATTGCCCTCACGGATACTGGCAAAGATAAACTCAGAGAAGCCCAACAGCTAAGGAATGGTAAACGTATTACCTACGAAGACATTGAGGAAATGTTAGACTTTCAGGTATCCCGTAGTACCATTGAACGATTTTTTCGGGGAAAGGCGGTGGCGGTTGATAATGCGGTGAGTATTGTCGAAGCGTTGGGACTACACCTAGAAGATGTGGTGGATGTTGCCATTGACCAAAATTAGAGGATTTAACCCGGCCTTCTGCCTTCGTTAAGGTAACCAGGGATATTGCCGAAAGTTAGGGGGACGCTTCTCTAAAAAGGCTTGTTTTCCTTCTGCCCCTTCTTCTGTCATGTAGTACAGTAAGGTGGCATTTCCTGCTAATTCTTGTAAGCCGGCTTGTCCGTCACAGTCCGCATTAAAAGCAGCTTTGAGACAACGGATGGCAATGGGACTCTTGGCGAGAATTTCTGTTGCCCATTGAATCCCTTCAACTTCTAATTGTTCCACGGGAACCACACAATTAACCAAACCCATGTCTAGAGCTTGTTGGGCGTTATACTGACGACAGAGAAACCAGATTTCTCTGGCTTTTTTTTGCCCTACAATACGGGCTAAATAACTGGCCCCAAACCCACCGTCAAAACTACCAACTTTTGGCCCGGTTTGCCCGAAAATGGCGTTATCGGCAGCAATGGTGAGATCACAGATGAGATGTAACACATGACCGCCACCGATCGCATAACCGGCCACTAAAGCAATGACCACTTTAGGCAGCGATCGCACTAATCGTTGTAAGTCTAGCACATTTAAGCGAGGAACCCCGGCATCGTCGATATATCCAGCTTGGCCGCGCACACTTTGGTCGCCACCGGAACAAAAGGCGTATTTTCCATCGGTGTGAGGTCCGGCCCCAGTAAGGAGAATAACGCCAATGGTACTATCTTCTCTCGCATCACAAAAGGCATCGTATAATTCAAAGACGGTTTTGGGGCGAAAGGCGTTGCGTTTATGAGGACGGTTAATGGTTATTTTGGCCATACCATCGGCTTTATGATACAAAATATCTTCGTAAGTTTTGGCAATTTGCCAGGTTATTTCCATCGGTTAAGGTAACATAAACTTCAATAGTTTATTAAACCATGATCTGAGGGAGAAACTTTCAGCTTAAACTGGGGTTGGCTGAAAAAATCTCTCAAATATCTATGCTATTTTTGACCAATAATTTTCTGCATAATCAAAAAGTCTCTTTGTGGTGAAATCGAGAATCAAAATTTTTGAGTCAAGGGGTGATCACTGATCATCACCGAAAGAATGTAAACTAGAATTAAAGGAAAAGAAAAGGATTCTAGATTATGACACTTTCGATGTATCAAGCAGGTATTCCACCGTTGACTCGTAGTTTAAATAACTTGGTGAGGATTTTGGAAAAAGGAGCAACCCATGCTGAAGCGAAAAAGATTGACCCTCTTGTTCTGATCGGATTTCGTCTGTATCCAGATATGTTTCCGTTATCGAAACAAGTTCAAATCGCCTCGGATATTGCTAGACGAGGTATGGCTAGACTCGCAGGGGTTGAGGCTCCAGCAATGGAAGATACAGAGACAACATTTCCAGAACTGATTAATCGTCTTCAGAAGACAATTAGCTACTTAGAAACATTAACACCAGAACAAATTGACGGCACAGAAACTAAAACCATTGAACTCCCTATTAGAGAAGAAATCTTTACCTTTGATGGACAATCATTTCTGTTGTATTTTATTCTTCCTAATGTGTATTTTCATGTGACTACGGCCTATGATATTCTTCGTCATTGTGGGGTGGAAATAGGCAAGGCTGATTACCTTGGTGCCAATCAAAAGTAGAGACAATATCATCTCCAATCAAGGAATTAAACTAGCTAAATTTGAGTTAAACAACAAGCGAGAGAAAAACAAAGCGATCGCAAAACTCCAAATTAGAAACATTAGCATATTTTTCTGTCATTTCTGTTAATCCTTTATTAATTTCTTCGTCGTTAAATCTGGATAATAAGGACATATATCTATTTTTGACCATGTTAAAGTATTGTGCTTTAGGAATAGAAACAGCATAGTCGATAAAGTCAACAGTTGTTTTAAATCCAACCTTTTCACAAAGATTAACTAAATCATTATAATGAGGTTGTACCGATTCATAAACCGATAATGCCTGTTGAAATAAAGGATATTCAATGGTAGGAGGAAGCAAAATAATTAATAAAATTCCTTCTTTATTTAATCGATTAAATAATCCTTGTAAAAGTCTCTCTTTCTCCTCAATATGATGGATCATTTCTTTGATTAAAATCTTATCATATTGTCCAGACTCATGAGCAAACTCTACCGCATCTTTAACCACTGTTTGATAATGACTGTTATCTGGTATTTTTTCCAGCATTTTATCAGACGGATCAACACAAATTATGCTATGTTCTAGGTTAATTTTTGCAACAATAGCTTGACTATATAATCCTGTTCCACATCCCAAATCCACTAAAACATCTGTGGATTTTAAGTGTAAATGTTCGATAATCTTTTCGGTTAAAAACTCAATAAAATCCGTAGAAGTTCCCCAAAAATCATTATATTGTTTGGCTAAATTTTGATAATGGTCTTGAATTGAATATTGCAACATATCACCTTTTTTTAGTCAAAAAAATCATAAAAAGAAAAGCCCCAACTCACTATAAATCCTTGAGTTGGGGTCTTGCTCCGGGACTTATTTACCCATACCTAACTGTTGGGCTTTTTGATAAACTTTCCCTTCCGTTAACAGCGAAGGTGCAATCACCACCTCAACATCCTGCATTTCCTTAAGATCCTTAGCCCCTAAGGTTCCCATACTGGTTTTGAGGGCCCCTAATAAATTATGAGTCCCATCGTCTAATTTAGCTGGGCCAGTGAGAATTTGCTCGATGGTTCCGGTGGTTCCCACATTGATGCGAGTCCCTCGGGGTAACACGGGGGAGGGAGTGGCCATCCCCCAGTGATAACCTGGTCCCGGAGCTTCCGCTGCACGGGCAATGGGAGAACCGATCATCACCGCATCGGCCCCACAGGCGATACATTTACAGATATCTCCCCCCGTAACGATTCCGCCGTCGGCTACCACCGGCACATAACGGCCCGTTTCCCGATGATAATCATCCCGCGCTGCGGCACAATCTGCGATCGCTGTCGGTTGGGGAACGCCAACCCCTAAGACCCCACGGGAGGTACAAGCAGCCCCCGGTCCAATACCCACTAAAACGGCTGCAGCCCCTGCTTTCATCAAGTTTAAGGCCACTTCATAGGTGACACAGTTGCCAAAAATGACAGGCATGGGCATTTCTTGGCAAAATCCCTGTAAATCTAGTGGAACAATCGATTCCGGGGACAAATGAGCCGTGGACACCACCGTAGCTTGTACAAATAATAAATCCGCCCCCGCTTCTGCGACAATGTTACCGTATCGAGACGCTCCTGCTGGGGTTAAACTGACGGCAGCGATACCACCATTGGCCTTAATCTCAGTGATGCGCTGTTCAATTAATTCCGGTTGAATGGGTTTAGCATAAAGTTCCTGCATTAACCCCACAAATTCCGATTTGCCCACCGAGGTAATGCGATCGAGGATCGGTTCGGGATCATTGTAACGGGTTTGAATCCCTTCTAAGTTGAGAACGCCAATCGCTCCTAACTCTGAGAGTAACCCGGCCATTTTCACATCAACCACGCTATCCATCGCACTCGCTAAAATTGGAATCGTGCGCTCAATGCCTCCAATGGTCCAACGGGTATCCGCTAAACTAGGATCTAAGGTACGAGTACCGGGGACCAGTGCGATTTCGTCTATGCCGTAGGCTCGTCGGGCTGTTTTACCGCGACCAATAATAATATCCACGCTTCTATATCCATTCCCTAAGTATTAGATTAGGCTACCAAATTTTGAGGGCTTTGGGGAAGGGGTGAGTGTTAACAAGTGAAGATTATGACATTATTGTAGGGTGGGCATTACCGCGCCCTTTGGGCAAAGGCAAAAATCACTCATGCAAAAGCGAGTGCGTAATTCGGCTAGACTTCGTCCCTCTTCGAGTCCGCAAGCCGAATGTAAGACGCACTCAAGACAGGCAAAAGTAAATATAAGCCCAAATCAGGTCTAAAGTCTCTTCATTTATGAAGAAGAAGGACAGAAAATCATCATTTTTACCTCTTACTTTTAGGAAGAGGTAAAAATGATTGACTTTTGACTTCTAACTTTTGACTTGTGAACCCCCCTACAATATTTAACGTTTGGCTAATTTTTTCGCCTTCATCTTCCGCAGACGAATAGACTCTGGTGTAACTTCCACTAACTCATCAGACCCAATATATTCTAAAGCCCTTTCTAGACTCATTTCTTCGGGGGCTTGGAGTTGAACTAATTCATCTCCACTGGCCGCGCGATGGTTGGTTAACTGTTTGGTTTTGCAGACATTTAACTCTAAGTCTTGGGGACGGTTATGTTCTCCAATAATCATCCCTTTATACACTTTGGTTCCAGGGGTAATAAAGAAGACACCGCGATCTTCTGCGTTTTTCATGGCGTAGAAGGTAGACGTTCCTTCTTCAAAGGCAATAATCACCCCATTGTAACGGGTTTCCAACTCACCGGATAAGGGACGATATTCCAAGAAACTATGGTTCATGATCCCTTCACCCCGTGTAATACGGATAAAGTCCCCTCGGAACCCTAATAAACCCCTCGCAGGGACGATAAACTCTAACTGGGTCCGTCCATTCACGCCGGTTTGCATATCCTGCATTTCCCCTTTGCGTTGGCCTAAGCGTTCGATGCAAGATCCGACCGCTTCTTCGGGGACATCTAAGACCAAGTATTCAAAGGGTTCGTAAGGTTGGCCATTGACTTCCCGATAAATAACTTGCGGTTGGGCCACTTGAAACTCGTACCCTTCCCGACGCATGGTTTCGATTAAAATACCTAAATGCAGTTCACCCCGACCGGAAACCGCAAACTGATCAGGAGAGTCCCCAGGTTCAACCCGTAATGCGACGTTCGTTTCTAACTCACGCATTAAGCGATCGCGTAACTGTCGGGAGGTGACAAACTTTCCTTCTTGACCGGCAAAGGGGGAGTCGTTAACGGAGAAGGTCATCTGTAGGGTGGGTTCATCCACCTTAATTAAAGGTAACGCTTGGGGTTCATCGGGGCAAGTTAAGGTTTCCCCAATGTTAGCATCGGCAAACCCAGCCACAGCAACCAGGTTTCCTGCGCTAGACTCTTCTAATTCTACCCGTTGTAGTCCTTCAAACCCTAACAGTTTACTGATTTTTCCTTTGACCATGCTACCATCTTCTTTCATTAAAGCTGCTTGTTGACCTGCTTTGATGACTCCGTTGTGAATACGACCAATAATAATACGGCCCAAATAGTCGGAATAGTCGAGGGTGGTAACTTGGAGTTGGAGGGGTTTGCTTACGTCGCCGGCTGGTGGGGGAACGTGGTGTAAAATGGCTTCAAATAGAGGTTTCATGTCTTCTGACTCATCCTCTAAGTTTTCTTTAGCAAACCCCGATAAACCGGACGCATACAAGGTGGTAAAATCACATTGATCGTCGTCGGCCCCTAATTCTACAAAGAGGTCAAAGACTTTATCAACTGCTTGATCCGGTTCTGCTTGAGGGCGATCGATTTTATTAACGACAACGATGGGACGTAACCCTTTTTCTAACGCTTTTTTAAGAACGAAACGGGTTTGTGGCATGGGACCTTCGTTGGCATCTACAATTAAGATACAACCATCTACCATCCCTAACACCCGTTCAACTTCTCCCCCGAAGTCCGCGTGTCCAGGGGTATCAACGATATTAATTAAGATGTCATTGTAGCGAACGGCTGTATTTTTTGAGAGAATAGTAATACCCCGTTCTCGTTCTAGGGTATTGGAGTCCATAACGCAGTCGGGAATCTCTTCCCCTTCACGAAAGACACCAGACTGTTTGAGAAGGGCATCAACCAGGGTGGTTTTACCGTGATCGACGTGGGCAATAATAGCGACGTTACGAATGGGAAGAGACATAAGATACAGTAGTGGGAAGAGTATAGTTACATTACTATAGATTTCTTCACAATTCTAGCTTAGTTTCGGCAAGGTTTACTAAAAACTTTATAAATAAGCGAGAAATTATGTAAAAAAGGTTAAAAATAATTTTTGATTTCAGAGAATTTAGCTCAAATCCCTATGAAACAGAATTAACTTAGGGAAAATAGAGAACAAAATGAACTTAATTAAGTCAATTAAAAGCAGTATTGTTTTGTCCTTACTAACCTTAACAGGACTTAATTTAATCGCTAGTTGCTTTAAGGTTAGCAAAATTCTTTAATACGGGAGCAAATTTTTGGATGAATTTACAACAAGCTTATGATTTAGAAATAGCAAAACTGCAATTAGGAGATAAATTAGATAAGATTATTCCTTATGAAAACATCAAATAGACTAAAGTTATGAAAACTAGAGTTAGACAAATTATCATCATAATGATCAGTCTATTTTTGCTTATGCTTAGTTCGTGGTGGTATGTTTTCTATCGATTTGAACCTCATTTCTTCAATATGGATGATGGACCCTATTATTCCCAAGACTATGAGGGAAATATTGAGTTATTAACTTTAGAATCTCAAGTTAAATTATCCCGTTTAGGAATCCCTAATTATATTCTAGAATCATACTTATTAACTCCAACTGAAAGCGTTTTGGTACTGAAAAATACTAACGATGAAATCATCTGGCAAAAAATTCCTATTAAGTTTGATTTTGGTAAAAAGAGACTTTTAGGAACAGTAGAATTAAGACAGAAATACACTCATTTAAGGTTAGATGGAGGTTGGGAAGTTAGTATTCAACCCAGTCATCAAGAAGGTGGTAAACTATATATTAGTCCTTGGGGAGAGTTTCGTTTCTTTTATCATAGTTGGTAGTTTATTTTGGTATTCAGTTTGTATAATGATTCTTAAAGGTAAAATTGTCTTATGAAATTACTTAAAATCTCTGTTCCAAATTTTCGTAATCTTCAAAATGTAGAGTTAACCTTTGAACCTAGTTTAAAACCTGCTGTTTTTCCTATTGGTAGCGAAAATGGGGGAGGAAAAAGTACCTTATTACAATTGATTTTTGTTTTACTTACTTGTTCATTGGATGATAATAAGAATATTTATTTAAGTAATTTTTTAAGTTTAGTAACAGATGATTCTATAATCCTGAAATTCCCTAATTCTCATACACGGTATAAAGTTCTGGTGCATCGAACATGGCAGATGGCGGTATAACAGTCTCATGTAAAGGAATGGTCTCCCCGAATCGTTCCTTTAACTTTGTTTGAACCTTTGGATGTGACAGATCAAAATCCCCCATCACTGATAGTCTGCCAATCTCGATTCCTGCGCCTCGCTGAAAAATCTTCCAGACTAGCTCTGAGCAATAAATGCGCTCGTCAGACCATTCAAAGTAGAGATCATAGTTTTTGCCGATGAGACTATTCCCAATAGCTTGCATCTTGCGCAGCGTGTCTTGGGTGAGAATAGACTCAGCATCACGCAATCGCTTTGCAACGAAATGTCCGCCCTCTCCACGTGCCACCCAATCATCAAACGGCGTGAGCTTTACTGGCTGGACAGCCTCAAATACGAAGGGCTGACCTTGCCGAAGGTATACGACACCCATATGGCTATATGGGGAGCCGGTTGCTAACTGGATCGCTGCACTTTGCGACGAGGGAGAAACCTGAAATACGATGTCTCCATTCATTGGTAAATAGCGCCCATTATCTGAGCAACCCGATATAAAAAACATAAGCGCGAGCCACTTGAAACGCATACTCTAATATACCCCTAAATCATGATACCTGAGTTCGATATAAGATGATTTCTTATAATGTAAAAGTTATCCTAAAAATTGTCAAAGCAACACCCTACTGGGAAGATAAAATCAATAACATAGAAGATGTTGAACAGCGTCAAGTCTTAGGGAGTTGTACCGGTATTTTAGCTGGTTTACGCTTTGATAAAATCTTAGTTAATACTCTATTTCAGGAGGACATTATGAAAGGTTCTGTAATTTATCAAGATATCCTAGAAAAAGGTAAAAAGAAGGGAGAAATAGAAGAAGCATTAAAATTAGTTATGTTGCTTCTCAATCAGCAATTCTCAAACTTAGAAGAAAGGTTTACTAATAAAATCCAAACCCTTTCTTTAAACGATCTCGAAGATTTAGCTATGTCTTTACTGGATTTTAAAGATATTAATGATCTCGATGCTTGGTTAGGTTATCCTGAATTATAAATTAATTAAATTTTGCTTGTCTTTTTTTCATTTTTATGCTAGAAAAGTAGCATATTTTCGGTTGATTTATAGTCAAATTAACCATTCTTGATCATAGGATAATAAATCCACTGTTTATTATCCGAATTCAATTTTGCTTGGATAAATTTTGAACCTTTAAGGTCTTTTAAACAGTAATTAATCATAGAAACAGGACGGTTTAAGCGATCGCTTAAGGTTTTAACCGTAATCCCTTCAGGATGGGTTAAAATCAACTCTAAAATTCGCTCTTGTGTGGTAAGTCCTGGGGTTGCTGAAATAATAGTAAACGGCAAAATTCAGTCTATATCAGTTCCAAAAGTACAGTTTTTAAGACCCAGAAAACTGTCATAAGGTTCCAACTTTTAACTTAATTCAGTTTTGTTGATTTAGCATTGCGGATAGGATTATTTTCCCACCAAGAATTAAGGGGATAGTACAAAACCGGGGCCCATAAACTACTTAAAATAGCTGAAGATAAAACCAATTGTTGATACTCTTGCCAAATATCTTGAAACGAGCGTATTCCTAGCAAAATATACTGGACGGAAGTAATGGTTTCGGCAATAATAACCATAAAGAAAACAATCAAAGCAACCGAAATAAAATCCTCGTGAATATATTTTTGTTTTTGCAAACGTGCCGTTAACACTCCAACCACTACTAAACTAACAATATGAGAGGGATAAGCGCCGGTGAGGCCATCTTGAATCAAACCCATGACCAATCCTGCGATCGCCCCTTGAAACATCGTCCGTTTGGTACTCCAAACCACCACCCAAATTAAAATCCAATTGGTACCAATACCCAGTAATTCCATCCCTGGAAGACGAGTTAAAGACAATAATAAACATAAAGTCGCAGATCCCGTAATAATGACTTTATTGAGGAAAGAATATCGTCTCCAAAACACCATAATCTCAATCCTATTTACTCTTATAAGGATGAATAACTGCCCATTCCAAGTCATTGATGGGGGCGGTCAATAAGACTGTCGCTTCTGGGGCCGGTCCCTTTTCTAAGTCCACCGACTGAATACGTCCAATAGGCAAAGCATCCGGAAACAAACGACTGACCGGAGACGTAGTAATGGTATCCCCAGGACTCACCTTAGGAACCTTCTCAAAAAAACGCATCACCGCGATACGAGAACTACCCCCGATAACCACCCCCATCGTTCCCGTAGGACTCACCCTGGCCCCAACCCGACTGGTGGGATCACTAATTAATAGGACGCGACTGGTATTAGGGGTAACATCCACCACACGGCCAATTAAACCCCCAATTCCCGTGACCACAAACCCCTCTTTGACGCCGTTTTGACTACCTCGTCCCAGGACAATTTGTTTCCACCAATCATCTGCACTACGGGCAATAATGGGGGCTGCAATCACTTCTTGTTCTTGTGCTTCAAAATAGCCTAATAATTTCTTAAATTGTTCATTTTTCCGCTCTAATTCCACCACACGCTGTTGCAGTTCCGTAATACGTGCGTTGGTGAGTCGCTCTTGTAGGAGTTCAGGAGATTCCGACTGTAAAGGACGACTGACCCAATAATACAGTTCTAGAATAGGAGCACCCTGGGTTTGGCGCAAAAACCAACCAATCCCTAAAGCGACTGCTGCCCAGACCAGTTTTGAGCCATATCGACCGTACCAACGACGTATTATCACAATGATTTGCCTATTTCTCTTCTGTTTACCGAAAATTTGGGTTTAAAGCCCCGTCCCTTTCAGGACGGCTTTTCTAGGGTTTTAATGTAATCTCTAAGAACTTCGGACATGGGAACTTGCTTGGATGCAGCATAAGATTTAAGGGTTTCGTACTCAATCTCAGACAGTAAAAGTTGTAGTCGTTTTGTTCTTGCCATAAACTCTAAATATATGTATAATTAGAGTATAGCGGATAGGGTAATCAACCGCTCTAAAAACCCAGTCGCTAACATGGCAACGCACCTTGAAAACTCAGGCTATG
>JASJBX010000233.1 GCA_030066295.1 Crocosphaera sp. | reverse complement strand
GAAATAGGATAAAAATTAAAAGATAGCGAGTTAAATGAAGATTTCTAGAGATTTATAGCCTTTGAAACCTTTATTTTCTCTAAAATAGCTTAACATAATCTCCCCTTCTCCCCGCTCAGAAGATCCCTTGCAGCCTAAAAAAGCAACTTTTCGATCTACTGACCGCAGGAAAGAATGTCTTGCAAAAAGGATTAAGTAGGTTGGGGCGCAGCCAAACATACGCTCTACTGAGAGATTCCCTCTTGGTTGGTTGGAGAAATCCTGTCGGCTAAAGGAAACTCGTTGAATGAAGAATCCCCTCGCCTTTAGGCAGGGGCGAACGTCAACTTATGAAGCTTTGTTAAGAATCGAGCCAAACAGGAACAAAGGTTGATACATTAGTAATTGAAGCAAGTAAAGCTTCCCTGGCAGATCAAACAGCCCAGTGAAAGTCCAAACAAAAACCAAGAGGTAAGTAAACGCTGTTTAAACTAACGTCTGTCTCGTATCCGACAACAACACCCAATCCGAAAACGGATAATTCCTCAAATGGGTAAATAGGAAGTAGTACCGCAGAGTGAGCTTAGAAGGTGAAATAAGAAAGTAAGCTCGTGTTAGGTATCTTCAGATAGTATCAACAAAGGGAGGAATGAAGCCGTAGAGTAGGGCTTGGGTGTTGTTTGTTATGTTAAGCAGTCAACTAATCCAATTATGGTTATTGAGGTTAAACTATAGTTAAGATTGTATTTTCCCTTAATCGGGTTTTCTTATGACAGCCAAGCCCCATGACCAAGCTAGAGCGCACCCACAAGCTTTAATAAAAATCATTCGGCAGATTTACGAAGGGATAGAATTAGAATCGATTTGCCAGTTAGTTACGGTTAGGCTTAAGAGATTACTGAAAGTAGATGAAGTATCCGTCTATGAGTTGGGGGGGCGTTTTTGGGGAAATAACGGACAATCACCTAATTGGTCTGATGGGAAAAACATCAATTTAGGAGACACCCTCGAAGAACTGTATCATAGACAGCAGACATCTTATCGGGTCTTATCCGAAGATTTTAAGGATAGTCTAGACATTGGAAAGCAGATCACCCAGCTAATAGTTCCTATTCTCTGCAAAGAAAAAGCATGGGGACTGTTAATTATTGATCACCGTTCACAATTGCGTCAATGGCAACCCCAAGACACCGACTGGGTGCAGCAAGTTGCTTTTCATCTTAGTATTGCAGTGGAACGCTATCAGATGTACCAAGAACAAAAACAGCAAGAGGAAGTTCTGGAGCAAGCGGTTGAAACAGCCATCGAACGACAGACAACCATTGCCAATATTATCGATAAAATTCGTCGCTCCCTCAAAATTAACACCATTTTAACCACCGCTACCCGAGAAACGCGCAAACTCCTCAAATGCGATCGCGTGGCGGTGTATCGCTTCAATGCCGACTATAGCGGAGAATTTATTGCCGAGTTCGTCTCACCCGGTTGGCGATCGCTGGTTCAAAAACAAGCCCAAGATGTTGATAATGATAACAATATTCAAGACTGTACCATTAACCTCTTAAAAAATCTAGAGTTAAGCGATACCTATTTACAAGAAACCCGAGCAGCTATTTTTAAGGCTCAAGACCTATTTCGAGTATGCGACGATATTTATCAAGCTGACTTTTCCCAATGCTATCGACAACTCTTAGAAAGATACCAAGCTAGAGCCTACATTATTGTCGCTATTTATAAAAATAACTCCCTGTGGGGACTGTTTGCCGCCTATCAAAATAACGGTCCTAGAAATTGGGATGCCACAGAAATCAATTTTATGGTACAAGTGGGGGTAAATTTAGGCATTGCGTTGCAACAAGGGGATCTCTTGGCCAAAACCCAACAACACGAACAACAACTGCAAACCGCCCTAGAAACCGCCCTCAAACAACAGGCCGATACCCTAATCAAAATCAACCAAAAAGAGCGATCGCTGGCCTTGGTCATCGATAAAATTCGCCAAACCTTGGACTTAAACACCATTTTCCAAACCGCCGCCACCGAAGCCAAGAAACTCTTAGGGGTAGAACATATTGCCATCTATCAGTTTGATCCCAATTATGGGGGAGCGTTTATTTTTGAGTCTGAACCTGGGGACTTTGTTTCTTTAGCTGGCGTAACCTGGAACGATGACTATCTCCAAGAAACCCGAGGGGGAAGGTTTAAAGATCATGAAACTTGTATTATTAACGATACTCAACAAGATCACCGCTTTAGTGATTGTCATCTGCGAATCTTAGAAAGTTTTGGCGTGAGAGCTTTGGCCATTGTTCCCCTCTTCCAAGGATCGCAACTTTGGGGACTGTTTGCCGCCTTTGAACACAGTCGCCCCAGACAGTGGCCAGAGGATGAAATTCACCTTTTAAAACGAGTGGCTCATCATCTCAGTGTAGCCTTGCAACAAAGCTTTCATCTGCGCCAAATTGAAGACTATGGTCGAGAACAAGCGATAATCGTGCAGCAAGAGCGAACCCTATCGGAAGTCATCGATAAAATTCGTCGCACGTTAGATTTAGAAACCATTTTTCAAACGGCTGTCACAGAAATTCGTCATCTGTTAAAGACGGAGCGGGTGGCGATTTTTCGCTTTGATCCTGACTCCGACTTTGCTTGGGCAGAATTAATTTCAGAAGATGTTGCCTCGGAATATCCGTCGGCTCTACAAGCAAAAGTAGAAGATCATTGCTTTGCTAAACAGAAAGCACCTTACTATCAACAAGGTGATATTTTTACCATTAATGATCTCAGCCAAGCCAATGTCTTAGACTGTCACCGTCAACTGTTGGAAAGATTCCAAGTAAAAGCCAATATGGTGGCCCCTTTATTGATGGGAGAACAATTATGGGGCTTAATTTGTATTCATCAATGTTCGGCTCCTCGGCAATGGAAATCCCTAGAAAAAGGGTTTATTACCAAAATTGCCACCCATCTCAGTGTCGGTATTCAACAAGCTGCTTTATTCAAAGAAAGCCAACACCGTTATCGTGTCCTGGAAAGAACCTTAAAACAGGTTCAAGTTCAAAAAGAACATTTAGGGGAGATCGCCAGTCAAGAAAAGGCACTGGCAAGGGTAATTGAGCGCATTCGTCATAGTTTGAAGTTAGAATCAATTTTTTCTTCTACTACTGAGGAAGTCAGAGAAATATTAAACTGCGATCGCGTGGTACTCTATCGGTTTTGGGAAAATTGGGGAGGGGAATTTTTAGATGAGTCCCTGGGCAAAGGTTGGAAACCCCTGCTCGGTAATTCTGCTGAACCCCCTGTCTGGGAGGATACCTATCTTCAAGATACCCAAGGGGGACGTTACCGCAATCAAGAGATTTTCTCGGTGAATGACATTAATACAGCCGGGTTAACCCCTTGTCATCGAGAACTTTTAGAGCAGTTCCAGGTCAGAGCGTTGCTCACCGTTCCTGTGTTTGTGGGAAAAAAACTTTGGGGAATTTTGGGGGTTTATGATAACCAGAAACCGCGATATTGGTATAAGCGGGAAATCGACTTACTCAAGCAGATCGCTAAACAGTTAGGGGTTGCGGTTCATCAAAGCGAGTTACTCAGGCAGACTCAAGAACAATCACAAAAGCTGCAAAACACCTTAGCGGATCTCAATGCCATTGTTGATAATTTGGGGGATGGTTTATTAGTGGTGGATATTTACGGGAGTATTACTCGCTACAACCCCAGTTTACTTTCTATGTTTAATGTGCCATCGTCTTTACTCGGAAAGAAAGTTTTTGATATTTTTCCTCCTGAATTATTCCCTTTGTTAGAAAGGAAAGAATTAGATGAACAAAAGGTGATTACGGTAGAAATTCCTTTATGCAATAATCGCGTTGGTCAAGCCTTAGCGAGTAGTATTATTAAGGAACCAGGAGAGGCCGGAGACGAATATCTGGGGGTTGTTATTTTAATTCGGGATATTACCAAAGAACGAGAAATCGAGCAGATGAAACGTAACTTTTTATCGATGGTTTCCCACGAGTTGCGAACCCCATTAACGTCAATTCTCGGCTTTTCTTCTTTAATACGGGATAAACTCTATAATGTTATTTTTCCCAAATTAGGAGAAGAGGATAGCCAGGTTAATAAAGCAGTTGAGCGCATTCAACAAAACTTAGAGATTGTGGTGTCCGAGTCAGAAAGATTAACCAAGTTAGTTAATGACTTTTTGGACATGACGAAAATTGAATCAGGAAAAATAACTTTGAATTTATTTCCAGTTAAACCCAGTACGGTTTTGACTTGGGCGATCGCTTCTACCAGTCCTTTATTTGAATCTTCTTCTGTGGAATTAATCGAAGATGTTTCCGAGGATTTACCGACTATTTTAGGGGATGAAGATCGCTTGATTCAAGTGTTTGTCAATTTAATTTCTAATGGGTTTAAGTTTACAGAGACAGGAGCGGTTACCTGTCATGCGGAAGTAGATCACGATAATGTGTTGATTTCCATCACCGACACAGGCATCGGTATCGCCGAAGATGATTATAGTAAAGTTTTTGAACCGTTTCAACAAGTCGGTAATATCTTAACGGATAAACCAAAAGGAACGGGGTTAGGGTTATCTATTGCCAAACAGATTATAGAACAACATGGAGGAACAATTTGGTTTACTAGCGAACTCGGAAAAGGAACTACCTTTTTTATCAGTTTACCCTTAGCAAAATAGTATCTCAGTCTGTCAAGGGTCATAACCATTTGTAATGTTAATATAGAAGTTAAAATAAGGTTAATTAAGAAAAAAAAGGAATTTCTCATTGAGAATAATGGCAATTTTTCTTATTTAAGTTCAACAATTTGATAACTAAATAATAGAGGGTTGAGATTGGGGTCTATTTAACTGCCTAATGTCCACAGTTTTTGGTGTTTTTTTACTAACATAATTATACCTTAATTAACCTTATTTTAATAACAAAAACTTGATAAACACTTAATTTTAAATCGTAAAAATGAAAAAGATTTTACTTGTTGATGATGAACCTAACATCTTAATTTTAATGGAACAGACGTTAGAAGATTTAGAAGATAAAGGCGTATTAATTTTAACAGCAAGCGATGGAGAAAAAGCCTTAGAAACGATAAAACAGGAAAAACCAGATTTAGTGTTTTTGGATGTAATGATGCCTTATATTAGTGGAATAGACGTGTGTCAAACGGTCAAACAAGATGCTCATCTTTCCCATATTTATATTATTTTGCTAACGGCCAGAGGACAAAGCTTTGACGAAGAAAATGGGATGAAAGCAGGTGCTGATCTTTACATGACTAAACCCTTTCGTCCCAGAGAAGTATTCCTAAAATCTCAAGAGATTTTAGGAATTCATCAAGTATAATGAAAATACACTAACTCTTCTCCCACACTTTATCATGATTCAGGTTAAACTAAAAAAATTACTCAGTCAACCTGAGCTTAATTCGTTGTTAGAGAATTTTACAAAGACATTCAAGTTATCATTTTTTATTAGTGATCTCAAAGAAAATATACTTTGGGGTAACTTTAATTGTAGTTTTGAGCATCATTATCCTATTCTGGTCAATGATAAAGTTATCGGTCAGGTTAATGGAGAAAAAAATACTATTCAGACCATTGTTCAAATGTTAAATTACATTTTAAATGAAGAATTCAAAAAAAAGTTATTAGCTGCTGAAACCTTGGAAAAATATGAAGAAATTAACTTTTTATCTGATATTTCTCATCAACTTTCAAGTTGTTTGACCTTTGAAGAGATTATGGAAGTTGTGACAATAGAAACTAATAAACTTCTTACTCATTCCGAAATTTCCTGTATGTTATTGAATGAAAAAGGAGAGTTAGACATTTTTTCTTATCAAGAAAAAATGTTAAGTAAAAAAACAGGAAGTATTGAAAGTATTGTCAGCTACGTCTTACGTTCTGGTAAAGCAGAAATTGTTAACAATGTTCATCAAGATGATCGATATATTCCACGAGATTGCGATATTAAATCTTTGATTTGTGCGCCTTTAAAAGTACAAAATAAAACCATTGGAGTGATTCAAATTGCTCACTATAAATTGATTAAATATACCAGTGAACAATTAAAATTATTTGCTTCGCTAACCTCTCAAGCTGCCATTGCCATTCAAAACAGCCAATATTATGATAAATTAATCGAATATTCTCATAATTTAGAACAAAAAGTTATTGAACGAACTGAAGCTTTGGAAGAGTCGAAAAAGAACCTCGAAATCTCTAATCAAGAACTAGAAAAATTAACCGAAAAATTGGAATATTTAGCAACAATTGATGAACTAACCCAAGTTTATAATCGACGTTATTTTAATGAATATTTAGACCGAGAATGGGGCAGATTAGCGAGAAAAAGAGAGTTTATCTCCTTGATTCTCTGTGATGTTGATTACTTTAAACTTTATAATGATTATTATTATCATCAAGCTGGAGATAACTGTTTATCTGTCGTTGCACAATGTATGAAAAATTTAGTCAAACGGCCAGCCGATTTAGTCGCACGGTTTGGAGGGGAAGAATTTGTGATTATTCTGTCTGATACTAACCGTTTAGGTGCAGAAAAAGTAGCAGAAGAAATTTGTCGAGAGATTGAAGCGTTAAAGATTCCCCATTCTTGTTCCAAATGTAGTGACTATGTGACCTTAAGTTTAGGAGTTGCTACAACCATACCTACCAAAAAGGTTTGCCCTCAAAAGTTAATTCAAGCTGCGGATAAGGCACTTTATAAAGCGAAAAAGAAAGGCAGAAATGGTTTTGCTGTGGCTGAGTTTCGCCCTGAAATTATCTAAGACTGTGGCCAAACTTTAATCTTATTGACGGGTTGTTCTTCTGTTGGGGGAACCGTTCTTTCTTCCATAAAGTAAATTTCTAAACTTTCTAACTGTTGGTCACCCGAATGATTACCATTCCATTCTCGAGTTAAGTAGTCAACAAAAGGTGGATATAGTTTTTGTCCAATGGCACGATTCAGGTTAATATAATAGACACGCCATTGAATGGTTTGATAGATTTCTCGGCGTTGTTTTAAGGTGGGTTTATCCCAAGATATGGGACTATTTTTATCAAGAAGGTTGACTGTTTCTCCATTGTTTAATTTTCCTATGATAACGTGCCATCCGTCATCTCTGGGTGGTGCCGGAGCAAAAATACTCCAAGATTGATCTAAACGGGTTAAATAACCAAGAATATTAATGCGTTGAAAGGTACGACGGTTTAATAAATTACGGGTGAACAAAACCCAGTCTTTTTTGTTATTATTACGATACTCAGGATTACGGGCCACGGTTTGCTCTACAAACCCTTTTAAATTCCAGATAGTTGTTAGTAATAATAATAATAAGACAACTACATTAAAAGGAGAAGAAGATTGAACAGTTAAAGGACGAAACTTAAACGGTTTGGTAAAATTTCCTGCAACTTTGCGGTTAGAAGCAATCATTTCATAGAACTTTGTTCCCCCATTCATCATGGGTTTCCAACGTAATAGAGGTTCTAAAAAAAAGAGAATAGGAGAAAGACTAACTACATAAGCGATCGCTTCAAATTTATAATGACGTTTCTCTTGCCAATCTACCACAACCCAGGAATTTTTTTCTAACATATCTTCGTAGATAGATTCGTTTCCTTGTGCTTCTAATAAAGGGGTTCCTGGTAAGATTAATAAGGTACGAATTCCATGCACTACTTTCTTACAAAAACCACAATCTTTATCGTAGTAAATAGTTAATCCT
>JASJBX010000232.1 GCA_030066295.1 Crocosphaera sp. | reverse complement strand
CTCTCCTGAAGCGTGAGTTTGGCTGCGCCCCAACCTACTTAATCCTTTTTGCAATATGGTCAATGAATAGCTTGTTTGAGACTGTTAGAAAACGCTGCAAGAGCTTTGAGTCCTTCTTCTGGGTTTTCTTCTGCCAAGCGTTTAACACAGGCACTACCGACAATTACCGCATCAGCCCCCCAATTTTTAACCTGTAAGGCGTGTTTCGGCTCAGAAATACCAAATCCAACCCCAATAGGCTTATCCGTGGTACTGCGAAGGGTTTTGAGTAAGTCTTCGACTCTCGTGGCAACTTGAGTTCTCATCCCGGTTACCCCTGTAACACTCACTAAATAAATAAAGCCTTGGGATTGATGAGCGATCGCTTGAATCCGTTCGATGGGACTGGTTGGGGCAACCAAGAGAGTGACCTCTATCCCCATCTCAGCGGCCGGTTTCAGTAAGGTTTGAGCTTCTTCTAGGGGCAAGTCAGGAACCACTAACCCTTTGACTCCAGCCGATTTAATTTGTTGCAGAAACCCCTCAACCCCCCGATAAAAAATCGGGTTATAGTAGGTAAAGAGAATGATGGGGGCTTGAATATCGGGCTGAACTTCTTTGACGACGGTTAAAACATCTTCTAGTTTCACCCCTCGACGCAAAGCACGGGTGGCCGCCGCTTGGATGACCGGCCCATCAGCCAAAGGATCGGAATAGGGAACCCCTAACTCAATGATGTCAGCCCCTGACGCATCCAGAACCCGCAACGCCTTAGCGGTGGTGTCTAGATCGGGATCACCGGCAGTAATGAAGGGAATTAAGGCGCATTGTCCGCGATCGCGTAAGGATTGAAAACAATCAGAAACCGATTTCATTAAGTTCAACTCAAGCTAAATCAATATTTTCAATTTACCTTGAATCGGTTTGTCTTTGGTGATTTTTAAGATTTAGTTACTTGTTTGGGCTGCAAGGGAGCAGGGAGTGGGGAGAAAGGGAGATGATTTTAAGCTTTTTAGGAATAAATAAAGCTTTAAAATCGATATAATCCCTATTATCCTGGCTTTAGCCCGTTCTTTCTTGGTTTTAACCATAATTTTTTTCTCCCATGCTCCGATCTCCCTGCTCCTCTGCAATCCCAACTAGAGTCTTTGTGATCTACTGACACTCTCACTGCCTCAAATCCCCAGATCGACCGTAAACAAAATCCCGTTTTCTTGCCAATTTTGTTCTTGAGTTTCCACATCGGTTAATTGCCAAGCAAAGTCAATACGGGCGTTAAAATTATCACTAATTCGCCATAAAACCCCCAAACCGACCGATGCTAACGTATCGGGACTAATTTCCGGGCGTCCATTGTTCCAGGCGGTTCCAATATTAAAAAAAGGAACCAATTGCACCACCATGGACTCGTCTGGTATCTCTAAAACAGGATAACGCAGTTCCACATTGGTAAAAAAACCATTATCCGTTAAGCGCAAATTTTGACGATACCCTTTGACGCTTCCCAGTCCCCCTAAAGCAAATTGTTCCATGGGAATAATCGGGCGATCGGCCACTTGAATATTGGTTTGCACTAAAAATAAGGTTTCAGGTCCCAACAAACGAACCCATTGGGCCTGGCCTCGCCAGAGAAAATAAGTGGTTTCGGCCACATCAGGATTTACGTCAGCGTCAAAAGGATCGGTGGTTCCCAAAGCATCCACCCCAAAACTTAACTCCGATCGCGCAGAAATCACTTGTTGTGGGTCCCGTTCGGTCCATTCCTGAAAAAAGCGGACGTTAGTGATAAAGGTTCGTCCATTTTCATCCGAACCGTCGGTAATAGGGAAACCTCTGCCAAAAAGGCCTAAATCCGTTTGATTTTTTTGGTGATCGAAGGTTAATCCCACGGCTAACTCTTGGGTGGGGTTTTGCACAATGGGTTGACGCAGGGTAACCCAATATTTATCGTAATTGGAAGTAATTCCTAATTCGTCTAGAGGATCTTGAATGATCCAACTGGGAAGAGAACGATAGCCGGCGGTTAAAGTCCCATTGTAAGCATTGAAAGGATAGGTATAACTCAACTCCACATCGTTACTGCCATCAGTATTCCGATAGGCAATATTAAAGCGATCGCCGTTTCCTGTCACATTTCTCTCGGTGACGGTTCCCCCCCGACGAAAAGACCCCACACTGGGAACCCGTCCATTGTCTAAGGTGATACGAAAATCAAAGGTATCGGCGGTTACCACATTCACTTTTAAAACATTCGTCCCCGGGGTGAGGCCACTGGCTAATTCTGATTGAATATTATCAATAATGGGATCGAGTTGTAATAATTGTAAAGCTTGTAATAAATGAGGGACATTAAGGGGGGTATGAGCAGCGATCTGAATGCGATCGCGGATATAACTTTCGTTTAGTCGTCCTTGGACGGTAATCTCAATCTCTTCCAAACTCCCTTCTAAAATTTCCACCGTAACCACCCCATCTTCGACGCTTTGTTCAGGAATATAGGCCCCAGAAGTGTAGTAACCATTATCGATATAGTATTGGGTGATAGTCGTTGCTGCTGCGGTGAGTTCTCCGTAAGAAATGGGGCGATCGAGAAAGCTTTGGGTGAGTTCGGCTAAGGTTTGGTCGCTAAATACCGTACTTCCCACAAAGTTAAACCGTTTCACCATTACCGTTCCTTCTAGGGGAGGGTTGACAGGAGTGGTTTCTAAGGGGGTCGGGGTGGGCGGTTGAATCTCTTCTAAAGACGGTAAGGGAGGGGGAAGCGGAGGAACCGAGGGTTCTTGAGACGGCGGCGAAAGAACCCCCTGGGCTAAGGTTGAAGGGATTTTAAGTAAGGTTAACCCCATCAATCCTATAACGCTTAGCCAGAGCATCGGGACAATGGAGAGGGAACTGTGTTGAATTGTGCGTCTTTTTGCCATAATTACCGCTTGTTCGGGTCATTTTGTTTATGGGTTAACCGAGAGTGCCAGTGTGATCTCAGCCTCAAAACGATAAATTAGTAACATTATGACAATCTTTCTCTGATTGCACCATTTGTTATGTTTTGCTCATTTCAGGGAATCCTAAAAATGTACGCTCAAAACTTAGATTATTGTCGTCTAACCAAAACTATTTGATAGCTCATCGGGGGAAACCATTGTGGATCAGCAAAAAATACTGGGTTATTTCATTGAAGAAGCAAAAGAACATTTAGAAACCCTAGAAACAGGACTTTTAGAACTGTCTTCTGTGGTTGAAGATCAAGAACGACTCAATGAAATGTTTCGCGCTGCCCACTCCATTAAGGGGGGAGCCGCTATGTTAGGCTATAGCAGTATTCAGAAAATTGCTCACCGCTTAGAAGATTCTTTTAAAATTCTCAGAGAAAATAAAATTACAACCGATCAAAAGTTAGAATCTCTGTTTTTAAAAGGATACGATGTTCTCCAAAATTTAGTCGAAAAACTTCAAGGAACTTTCGGCCTCAATGAAGAAGAAGCGAATAAAATTGTTCAAGAAGCTGAACCCTCTTTTGTAGAACTCCAAGCCTATCTGAACAAAATTCTCAACGAAGATGAGGGTATTAATAACGAAGATGTTTTTGCTCAGGTTAAAGGGTTACTGACCCAAATGTTATCTTTATTTCAAGAGAAAGACACGGCTAAAAATCGCCAAACTTTACAACAAGTGTGTAGTCAGTTAGGTAAGCTTTTTCCAGCTGTTGATGATTGGCAACATTTAACGGCAATTGCGTCAGAAGCCATTGCTAATCCTCAACATTCTTATGCTACCCTCGCTCCTGTGATTATTAAAGAATTAAAACAAAATAGTGATTATATTGAACTCAAACAACAAGAAAAAATTGAGATCAGTGAAGCTTTAAAACAATTAGCTTCAGCCAAATCACCCTATATTTTAGTAAGTTTAGATCCCCATCATCTTGCTCGGACATTACGCAATGTTTTAAATCCTCAACAGTTATCTCAAGTTGCCCAAGCTTTGACTTGATTTTAATTAACAGTAGTCAATGGGGAGATAGTTCCCTATTCTTCCCCTTAATTTTTTATTATTTTTATGGGTTTATCTACTATCCTGTGTTAGCATTCGGACACCAAAATGAGGCTAGAATGAGGTCAATAACGTATGAAATTTGCCCTTGTGAGTGATGATTTCCAGACCATTACAGGGAAAACCGGTCGCGCTCGAAAATTTTTAGTATATGAAGCTACTGAAAACAAAGAACCGACCTTACTCGAAAAGTTGGAAGTTCCTCAGAGTCAGCCCACATTCCATGATCTCCACGATGATGATGTCACACCCCATCCGTTAGACCAAAGTATCTTAATTACAGCAGAAGCAGGAATCGGCTTAAAAGAGCGTTTAAGTCGTCGTGGTATTACCGTTTATATTACCTCAGAAACCGATCCCATGGCTGCTATTGATGGAGTGATTAACAACAATCTCCCCACTTTAGCACCCACTCCCCATCAGGAAGATGGAAGTTGTCTGAACCATTAATTTCTTGGTCAAGCATGATTTTTTTATGGGGATAATTAACCAGTTATCCCTACTACAAAGCTTCCGTAAAAGTCGATTGGTAAACTATTGTTTATTTTAATAACATTTTTACCATTACTTTGAGATAAACGTCATCAATATCATTGCAAACTAGAGCAGATTTAAAAATGTTTTCTACTTGTTTATCTGATTCTAACTGTTTCAACAGTTGGTTAATAAGTTAACATGAAAATAGAGAAATCGATTACCTAAAAGGTAAATATACCTAGGGTTTTTTAAATGGAGGAAAAAGTGTACTACGAAAAACAATTAGAAACGCTCATTAATGAGGCGCCTCAGCACGGTGTCTCTGTCCCAGTCATGGAAAAAGCGGTCGCCCCAACCCTGAAATTTTTTGCCAGTCAACTTCAACATGAAAAATATTACGTTTTACACGGCAAAAATCGCTCTTGGTTAGTCACCACACTCAGTAATCGGAAAAACCCCAAAGAAGAGAAACGGGTTATCTATGCGTTTGCTACTAAAAAAGATGCAGAAACCTTTCAAGGAATTATTAATCCGGAAATTCGGATTATTTCTGTTCCTGTGACTCATTTATTGTTTCAGTTGTTTTCTGTAGAGTCCATTGATAGTATCTTGTTTCGGGAAGTCCCAGGAAACAAAGAACAAGAAGCCGAAATTTCCCGTGCTAAACTACAAAATGTCATTCACCAACAACTGCGTCGTTTAAAGTTAACCCCCCCTAAAATTAAAAATATTCCTCCAAATCTTGCCTAAGTCAATTTTGATTTCCTGTTCTATGTTAGACTCTCGCCCACCATCAACTGTATTAAACTATTACAACGCTTATTACTGTCCCGTCTGTCGTCATGGAGAGATTTCTGCTTTACCCCTGATGGAAGCGTTTTCTTGCAATTTTTGTTCTCATATTTTTACGGCCAATCTTGATAAGCAAGCGATTACCATTGTTGATAGTCAACTTCCCTTGACCTGGTCTTGGACGGGAAAACGCTGGCAAAATATTCGTTCTGTTCAAAGGTTTCAATGGGGTTATCGTCTCTTAGCTTTGGGGTTTGTTGTCTTACCCACGTTAGTCGTCGCAGCCGGCGCTTATCTATTTCCGGTGTTACCCGATAGTCCTTTGGCCTGGTTTAGTTGGTTTTGGGTGGGGTTAACTTTTCTCTCTCATCTGGTTTGTTTACTCTGGTTAATCCTCGAATATTATCAGTTTCCTTTATCTCTATATTTTGAAGCGTTAAGAGATAATTTACTATCTCGTTTATCTTCGTTGAATTAATTAGGAATATTACCATCATGGATCAGTTCATGGAAGCAGCGATCGCTGAAGCGAAACAAGGGTTAAAAGCGGGAGGAATTCCCATTGGTTCCGTATTGATTAAAAATAACATGATTATTGGTAGGGGACATAATAAACGAGTCCAAAATAACGATCCTGTTACCCATGCAGAAATTGACTGTTTACGCAATGCTGGACGAATTGGTAATTATGATGATACGGTGCTTTATTCGACGTTGATGCCTTGTTATCTTTGCGCTGGTGCGGTGGTTCAATTTAAGATTAAAAAGGTGATTGCAGGGGAATCAAAAACCTTTCCAGGGGCCAGAGAATTTATGGAGTTACATGGGGTTGAAGTGATAGATTGGGATTTAACAGAATGTAAAGAATTAATGAGACAATTTATTGAAAATAACCCTCGATTATGGAATGAAGATATTGGTAACTAATCGTTCAAAAAAAGTTTAGATTTTGAACAAAGAAAAATCCCTCACACGCCTGTTTAGTTAGGGAATAGTTGAGATAACTGGATGAATTGAGCAAAAATATAAACTGAATCTTAAAAAAAACATAGCGTTAAACCTAACACAGTTTAAAAGGACAATAATAAGAGATAATAGACAGTACGTCTCAATTTTGGTCGGTGTTAAGGATTAAAAATACACCACCTCAGTACAATAACAAACTAGATAAATCTCAGATGCGAACCCATTATTGTAACCACTTAAACGCAACGGATATTAAGAAAACTGTCACCCTGTTTGGATGGGTTGATCGTCGTCGAGATCACGGTGGGGTGATTTTCATTGATTTACGCGATCGCACGGGCATTGTGCAGATTGTCAGCGATCCCCAACGTACCCCTACATCTTATCCCATCGCTGAGACGTTACGCAACGAATACGTGGTCAAAATCATTGGACAGGTGAGTAAGCGTCCCCCTGAGTCGTTAAACCCCAAAATTCCCACCGGAGAAGTGGAAATTTATGCGGAGTCAATTGAGTTATTAAATGGGGTAAATAAACAACTACCTTTTGTGGTTTCTAGTTTGGATGCAGAGTTAGTCAAAGAAGAAACTCGCCTCAAGTATCGCTATTTAGATTTAAGACGCGATCGCATGGCCAAAAATTTACAGTTACGTCATGCTGTGGTTAAAGCGATGCGTCGTTATCTCGAAGATGAACAGCAGTTTATGGAAATAGAAACTCCTATCCTCACTCGTTCAACCCCTGAAGGGGCGAGGGATTATTTAGTTCCTTCTAGAGTTAACCCGGGACAGTGGTATGCTTTACCCCAGTCTCCTCAATTATTTAAGCAATTATTGATGGTTTCAGGCTGCGATCGTTACTATCAAATTGCAAGGTGTTTTCGAGATGAAGACTTACGGGCCGACAGACAGCCTGAATTTACCCAATTGGATATGGAAATGAGTTTCATGTCCGAAGATGAAATTTTAGACTTGAATGAAGGCTTAGTTTGCTCCATTTTTAAAGCGGTCAAAAATATTGATTTACCCCGTCCTTTTCCTCGCTTAACCTATCAAGATGCCATGGAAAAATACGGCAATGACCGTCCAGATACTCGCTTCGATTTAACCTTAGTTGATGTTTCTGATATTGTTAAAGATAGTGGGTTTAAGGTATTTTCAGGGGCAGTAAAAAATGGGGGAAAAGTGAAAGTTTTACCCATTCCTGGGGGCAATGATGTTATCTCTAATGTTCAGATAAAACCCGGGGGGGACTTATTTAAAGAAGCAACGGATGCGGGGGCAAAAGGGATCGCTTATATTCGGGTAAAAGAAAATAACAAACTGGATACTATTGGTGCCATTAAAGATAATTTAACGGAGGAACAAAAAG
>JASJBX010000046.1 GCA_030066295.1 Crocosphaera sp. | reverse complement strand
GCGGGGGATGGAGCAGCCGGTTCAACGGGGGTAGGATTGGGTTTTGGGGCTGCTGTAGTGGTTCTCGAAGGAGAAGGGGAACGACTGGCCGTTCTTTGTCTCGAAGGGGTGGAACGTTGGGCCGTCCGAGAAGAACGACGACTGTAACGACGACCGGTGGTTCGGCGGGCCTGGGGTGGGGTTTCCGTTTCAGGAGGGGCGACCCGTTGGTAATAGGCCTTTTTGGGTTTGAGGGGTTCAGCTTTAATGCTGCCTTTACGTCCATCTAAACGGGGTAACTCAGGAAAAGCCTCAATGTCCATATCTTCCGTTGCCTCTTTCATAAACTCGCCCCAGACCCTAGCTGCGGTGGTACTTGCGCCCCAAGTGGGCTTATTATTATCGTTACCCAACCAAACCCCAGCAGTGAGTTGGGGAATATAGCCGACGAACCATAAATCTCGGGCTTTATCGGAGGTTCCTGTTTTTCCAGCCACCGGTCGTCTTCCTAGTCTGGCGGGGGTTCCTGTTCCCGATGTGACCACCCCCCGTAACATCCAGGTCATAATGTTAGTAGTATTGGCATCGATCGCCTGTAAGGTATCCGGTTTGGCCTGATACAGTACGTTGCCATGACGATCTAAAATACGACTAATGCCGTGGGCTTCTTGATAAACCCCTTCGTTGGCTAAGGTTGCATAAGCGTTAGTCAGTTCTAATAAGGTAACTTCCCAAGCCCCCAATGCTAAGGAATAGGTGGGTTTAAGTTCTGATTGAATGCCCATGCGTTGGGCAATATTAATGATAGGGTTCCAACCCACTTTGACTAAGGTTTGCACCGCTACCACGTTTAAAGAGGAAGCAAGGGCCTGACGTAGAGATACCTGCCCCCCACTGTATTTATCCCCATAGTTTTCAGGACGATAACCATCGACAATGTAAGGGGCATCGGTAAAGGTGCGATAGGGAGAAAACCCGGCGGCGATCGCGGTGGTATATACAAAGGCTTTAAAGGTTGATCCGGGTTGCCGTTTGGCTTGGGTAACACGGTTATATTGGTGATTTTCGTAGTCATTTCCCCCCACCATCACCTTGATCTGTCCATTGCGGGGGTCAACGGCGGTTAATGAAGCTTGTTTGTATCCTTGCCATCTGCCATAACGGATGGCGTTATCGATGGCATCTTCGGCGGCCACTTGCCAGAGACTATTAAGGGTGGTCTCCACGGTGATCCCCCCTGCTTTAATGATCTCGTCTGAGAGGTATTTGGGTAGTTCTTGTTGGATATAGTCGGTAAAATAGGGGGCTTTTCGAGCGAAACGCTTGGGTTGACTGGGGTTGAGGGTTAGGGGAGAGGCGAGGGCATTGTCTAACTGAGTCTGACTGATCAGTTCTTCTTCGGCCATTCTTTTTAACACAAGATCCCGTTGTTTTTCGGCGGCCTCTTTGTTCTCTAGGGGAGAGTAGACACTAGGGGCCGGAACAATGCCAGCTAACATGGCGGCTTCGGAGATGGTTAAGTCTTCGATGGGTTTACTAAAATAGACCCAAGCCGCATCAGCTACCCCGTAGGCTCCTGAGCCGAGGTAAACTAGGTTTAGATAGCGTTCTAGGATTTGCTGTTTGCTGAAATTATTTTCAATTTTTTGGGCGAGGCGCATTTCTTTAAATTTTCGGGTAAAACTGCGCTCTTGATTTAAAAAGACAATTCTCGCTAACTGTTGGGTGATGGTACTTCCCCCTTCTACGACTTCCCCCGCTTGGACGTTGGAAAAAGCAGCACGAATAATCCCTTGAATATCCACCCCTCGATGGTTTTTAAAGCGACTGTCTTCGCTGGCAATAAACGCTTGTTGAACGGTGTCGGGAATTTGCCAGATTTTTAATTTTTCGTGGGTAACCGGGCCAATTTGTTGTAATATCTCTCCATCGGCTGCTTCGATGGTCAACGTTTCAGGACGAGCATACACTAAAATATCTTCTACTGATTCGGTGATACTGGTTTCAATTTGATAGACACCGTATCCGAGGGTGATGGCACCACTACTGACCCCTACCCCCATACCCAAGAATAGCCAAAACCGTCGGCCGTGTCGCACCGCAGCGATTTTTTGCAGGGGAGTGACCAGGGTTTGGGTGAAAATGTTTTGATTTTGTTCTTTATTCTGTCTTCTGCGCCGTCTTCTCCGAGATCGTCTCGGTTTTTCTGCCTTAACTGCCGATGTCGTCGGGCGATCGCTGTCTAACTTATCGGCCAGAGACAGCAACAGACCCCTCAATTGTTGTTTTACCTTAGATTTCAATTGATTGAACACCTTAACTCCTCACCCCGTGTTTCTAACGACAGTTGCGTTTTATTTTATACGTGGATGGAATAATTGGGTAGTCTGTTAATAGTTTGTTCCATGATTTCCCCATCGTAGCAGTAAAAAAACGAACCAAGAAGGAGAGTTTAAAAATGAAATCATACCTTAACTTTTTCCGTAATTCGTTGATGCCTCAATTAAAAATCAACTATAATTATTGTCAACATCAACCCAGAGGTTAATGAAGTCAGAAGTCAGAAGTCAGAAGTTCCTCGCTCTGCTCCGGCTCTAGCGAACAGAAGTTACTCACTTCGTTGAACGTCTTTGAAAAGCCAGGTTTTTGACTCTATTATCTCGCTCAATTGACCCATGGTTGAGTCAAACCTTTAAAGACTTAGAAACAGAACAAATTTAATTCAGGTTGAGGAGAAAAAACGATGAAAAAATTACTCGGTTTATGCTCATTAATGTTCTTAGGTGCCGGGTTAGGAGAGTTAGCTTTGTCCCCTAAAATGGCACAGGCAGCCGAACTTTGTAATTATCGCAATGAAATTGTCCGAGTTTCCGGTGCTTATATTAATAATGATGAAACTTGGGTGACTAAGGGCTGGTGGTTAGTGGAACCTGGGGAATGTATGGTATACCCTGATAATTGGTACACTTATGTAGAAGTTGACCGCGCTCAAACCGTTGAACGTACCTATTTATTAGAGTTAGAAGACGAAGAAATAGAAACAGTTCAATTGTGTGTTATTCAAGATCGATACACTTTTTATAATGGAGAAACCTATGAGGTTTGTGATAAACACCATTATGGTTATAGTGATAATTCTATGCAAACATTTTACTTAATTGGTGCTAGACGAGAATTAATAGAATACACTAGATAACTGCAAAATACACCCTACTCACATCTTGCCCCTTCAATAATCCCCCCTCTAAGGGGGGGATGGCAAGAGGCAAAAGTATCTTATTTTAAGACTAACTGCTTTAGCATTTACTGTCTTCTTTTTAGCGATTTATTTATCTTGTCCTGGTGCAAGATGTTAGCCTAATTATCTTGATCTTCCCACCTTCTAAAAAAAGAATTAACAAAGGTTAAAACAGCACTAAAATTCAGCAAATGGAACTAATCCCCCACTCTTTTTAGGATCACCTCGATGACTATTTTCCCAGTCTTCATTCTCTTTTTCCACATCAGCAACAGGAGACTCATTGGAAACATCCGGTGAAATTGTATACTCAAGATTTTCAGAAATAATGCCGTCACTTTCTTCAATATCCCAAGACCATTGCTGATTTTCTTGGACTTCTAACCCTTGTAAATCTCGCCAGTTTCCTGTGGACGCTTCTAACGGTTCTATGGTTTCGGCTGTTTTAACAGTCGGTTCATTAGCTAATACATCGGGCAAAGAAGCCACGATCGCACTCAAAATTATCATACTGATAAACGCAGGCCAGAGATAATTAACAAGTCGTAAAGGGTTCATAACTGATTCTGTGACTCAATCGTAATAAAGACTAGGGTTATTAGCCCTATTATTAAGATAATCAAAACTCAAAAAGATGCAATGTGGAGAGGGGGAGTATGGGGAGTGTGGGGAGTATGGGGAGACAGAAGGGAGGAACAGGGGATTACAATGATAATAAACAGAAGATCCTTAATTTAGTACATCAACGTGGAACTGAAACAAGTTATTATTGCCTATAAAGCGGGAGACACCGAGAGCAAAAAATGGGCGCAACGGTGTGCGAAAGAACTAGAAACCCTTGATTGTAAAGTATTAATGGGACCGAGTGGTTATAAAGATAATCCCTATCCCGTCTTTCTGTCCTCTGCCTCAGAAAAAATCGATTTAGCCATTGTTTTAGGGGGAGATGGTACTATTTTAGCCTCTGCGCGACAATTAGCCCCCGAAGGCATCCCCATTTTAGCGGTGAATGTGGGGGGACATTTAGGCTTTTTAACCGAACCCTTTGAATTATTCAAAGATACCCAACAAGTTTGGCATCGTCTCCAAAGCGATCGCTATGCTATGTTACAGAGAATGATGCTAGAAGCCAAGATATGTGAAGGCGATCGCTGTTCCCCTCAACCCAGCAGCGATCGCTTTTATTGTCTCAACGAAATGTGCATCAAACCGGCCAGTGTTGACCGAATGCCCACCGCTATTTTAGAACTAGAAGTGGATGGGGAAGTGGTGGATCAATATCAAGGGGATGGGTTATTGGTGGCCACCCCTACCGGTTCGACTTGTTACACCGCTTCGGCTAACGGCCCTATTATTCACCCGGGAATGGATGCGATCGCCGTCACCCCTATTTGTCCTTTAAGTTTGTCCAGTCGTCCTATTGTTATTCCTCCTGGTTCCATCGTCAATATTTGGCCCCTGGGAGACTATGAATTAAATACTAAGCTATGGACTGATAGTTCTTTAGCCACTTCCATCTGGCCCGGTCAATGGGTATCGGTAAAAATGGCGAATTGTATGGCGAGGTTTATTGTTTTACGAGAAAATTATTCTTTTTATCAAACCCTGCGAGAAAAGTTACAATGGGCCGGAACCAGAATTCGTTTTGATAATAATCATCGGGTTAATTAGTTAACCTGTGACAGGAAGCATAACTTTGCCATTAGAGGAAGCATAACTTTGCCACAACAAGGTCTAGAATAACAGTTTTGTTTCATTTACAATCCAACAGTAAGGTTTTCTGATGGTATTTGGTTGGGGTGGTGCGTTACCAAATAATCGGACAATTTGAAGGTTCAACGAATTCTGAGGAACTCACCCTACAGGCGATCGCCTTTTTTCTTACGAAGAAGTGTGGAACCTGCCCCTAGAATACCGAGAGCGAGCAGACTAAGATTAGAGGAGGATTCAGGAATTTGCTCAAGCTGTGGCTCGATTGACCCATCAGCAGGTACAGGATTATCGTTAAACGTCCAAGTGTTGAAGTTAGTACCTAAAAGATCATCCCCATCCCAAAGGTGGTTTGAATTAAATGGTGCGTTAAATGTAATCATCTCTCCAGGGTTTAGAGCAGGAAAGTCTATCTCAAAAAACCGAAGTTCTGCGTCTCCAGGAAAAGAATATGCTAACGTTAGATCGTTAACAATCTCATCTGTATTATTGGTTCCTTTCCACCGAAAAGTAGCAGCATTGGCAGATTGTGATATTGCTAATAAGCTAATGGCAATTGAAGCAGTAATTGTGGTTTTAGTTACGTTGAACATTAATTTTTTCCTTTTAAATTGAAAGAAAGTGGAGGGTGTTGGGTTTTGCTTGTAAATTGCATTGCAAAGTTGTATTAATGATAATTTATTCGCTTAACCCAACCTACGAAGGCTACGAAGGCGATCGCCCTAAAATAGAAATTATAGAAATTAGAAAGTTTGGCATTTTTTTGCCTTAAGTATTTTTGCTTTGGTGCTAATCCCAGTAATCTCTATCTCCTCACTGCAAGATTCATAATCGTTGGATGAGGGCCAAGGTTGATCAATAAAAGTGGCTGTGCCAACTTCCATCTTTATAACTGGTGTTTCTTCTCTACATGAACATAAATTTTTCTTATAGCGGCGACTAATTTCTACAACGGAACCATATATTTGATTTTGGATTATTCCTCCTAAACTAGAGCCAACACGAGTATTTCCCCAACTTACTCGAAAATCCCAGATGCCATTCTCTTTAATTTCCCAATTTATGTCAATTTCAGCGAAAGTTTTTCCCGGACCCCCACCTGACCATGTATTTGAGCGAAACGTATAACTGCCATTACCCGTGGGGCATGGAGTTTTTACATCGGATGTACCAATTCCAGGTTCATTTTGTGGGTTTTTGGGAAAGTTATTTTCTAAAGACGATCCCATCTTATCAAAAACCTTTCCTAATGCATTAGCGGTGATACCTGCTAATAAGGAGATGGTAAAAGTTCCTATCACATAGACAGCCGAGGCAAGGGTGATCGCTCGTCCACTTGGATCTGTATAAAAAATCGGTTGTCCCTTGACGTATTGATATAGATTTGTGCCATCCACATAATTGAAAGGATCTCTTGAAATAAACCGACCCTGATCAGCATCATAATACCTTGCACGATAATAATATAACCCAGTTTCCTCATCATAACGCCGTCCCGTAAACAGATAAGGATTATCAATCAAACTATTCGCTGCACCCCAAGGATGATCAGCAACAATATTACCTGAAGCATCAAATACCGTCACCTCACCATAAGGATCATAGAGATAACTTTCTGCAATATCCCCATTTTCATCCGTCACTGCATAAACAGAGGACAGCGCATCTTGATGATAATGGTAACGTTGATCAGCAACACCGATCGCACTATCATCCCCATCCAAATTACGATCCATCACCAACACTTCATCAATATAATTACCATAGACAAATTGCTGAGTCAGGACATTACTACCATCTCGTTCCTCAACTACCTGATTGCCATCATAATAGAAGTCAGTCACCCCATCATTAGCACCAGAATTACTCACTTCCTTACGAATACGTCGTCCCATGGCATCATAAGAGTATTTCGCTACCACTTCATCAGGTATTAATCCATCACCTTTACGGGTAGCAATTCGCAGACGGTTACGGAAATCATATTGATATTTGTAGTTTTCATCCTCCACTAAATTACCATTATCGTCATAGAGTAGGGTTGCACCCTCTTGAGTAATTAACTCATTAAACGATGAATGTTCCCGATCATCCACAATGGGATTACCATTTTCATCAAAAATCGTGCTTTCATCCCAGTTACCCACACCATCAAGATTCCATTCTTGTCCTTGGTTAACTTCCGTTGACGGGGTAATAATTGCATCTCCAGGTGCATTTAATTCCCCTCGTTCAAAATTAATCAAACGATAGACAGAATCATATTCATATAACTCACTATTAGCTAAATCATGGAGTTTACGCTGGAAGGTACGATTATTCATGCGATCATACCCGTATTCAAACCCGACAATTAGGCTATTATCAGCTTCTAAGTGGCGTAAAGTGACAATCCGACGCAAACCATCATAACCAATGTCCGTATCCCCTGCATCATTGAGATAGGTCATGCGAGTACCATTAGTAGGCGATCGCCGTTCTAATACTCGTCCAGCACCAATATAGTCGTATTCTACAAGAGCTAAAGCTTCACCATCATCAGTAATAGACTTAATTCGATCTAACCCATCGTAGGTATAGATTAACTTACGACCATTGGGATAGGTAACAGAAGTACGAGTATCTGCTGTATAACCTGATGAGATGGCCTTCGCTGGTAAAATTTCATAAGTAAAGGTTGCATCAGGGATGACATCCCAATCTCTGTTTATGGTCAATTCATTAGTGGTATTAGCGATAATCTCACGAATTTGAGATTTACCTGTGGTATCAGTAATGCGAATTAGTTTACCAACCCATTCATCAACGATCCATGTTTGGGTATTGTCGTTGAGGGTGTTTGCAGTATTACTACCAGAAGACGTACTAGATAGATCAGGGGGTCCAATTTGTTGAACTTCTTCAATCACCCGACTGAGACTATCATAAGCATAAGTCACAACAGAATCATCACTGGGATCATCAGGATCATTATTGTCCGTTGCTAAGGTTAAGCGAGATAGTCCATCATACTCATAGTTATTGTGATTCGTTCCTACAACAGCAGGGAAGCTAGTGCTAGGATTGGATGGGTCATTGACGGGATCAGGTGCGAAAATAGGATCACCGGTAAAGTCGTCGCTTTGTCCAGATCGGAAGATTCTGGTAGCAATACTACGATTGATGGCATCATATTTAGTGAAGGTTTCCGAGTCGTTTTCATCCTCTAAAATCAACACATTATCATCAGGAGAATAACCATAAACAATGGTAGTGGGGGGATTATCATCAACTTGATCCGCTAAATTGGGGAACAAAGGTGCAATATCAGTTAAACGTGCTTGAATTTCTGCTAATTGATTATTAATTAACTCTTCAGCAATCACCTCAGGATCATTAATAGTCGCTGCGGTGGGAGTCACTATTTCCCTGTCACCCAAGATTAAAGCTTTATCCAAGGGAGTAATAACCGTTAATCCTTTGGTTTCTGTTACCTGACGGTTGAGGTTGTCATAGAGATAAACCGTCGCATTACCTTGGTCATCAACTATAGCAGATAGGAGGGAATTATCATCATAAATATAACCGGTGCGGATGATACCATCACCACCACCTTGAGTCACATCAGCAGTGGGAGTGAATGATTCTTCTTCACCCACAACATCTTTCATTCCAAAGATATTTGCACCGATATGAATACCATCACCCTCACCAGAAGCAGTGAGAATTTGTTCTTCCCTTACCTTGCGACTAATACCATCATAGAAATAGCGAGTCACATTGCCAAAATCATTGATAGCATTAACGGTTAATGCACCTTCTGCAAAAGCACGACGGTTAATAGTTTCTCCCGTAACTGGTCCTTGGGAATCGGCGATCGCTACTAAATTATTCCGTGAATCATAGCGATAGAAGGTTGTTTGACCAATATTATTGGTTGTTTGTTGGAGACGGTTGAGACTGTCATAGAAATAAGTCGTCAAGAAGACTTGATCCCCAACTCCAGCAACTTGAGCAACATCTGTCTCTTTAGTTTCAATCAAATTGTTATTATCATCATAGGCATACTCAACTGTATTACCCACCGGATCAATAGTTTTAATGGCACGATCTGCACCATCATAATCAGTGCGGGAAGTATCTTCGTCGTCTTCAATCATAAAGGTTTGACGAGAATTGCGGTCATACTCGAAACGGGTTGTTACCTTATTATTATCAGGAGTGAGACTACCATCCATGATTTCAGGAGTTCGCACTGTAGTTACTCCATTAGCAACAAATAAGGAGTAATCTTGTTGATAAGTTCGATTCAATTCATCATGGAGATAAACCATCTCACTCAATAAGACATTATTAGTCCCTAAATTATCAATAGGACTGATACCACCAATCGGTCCATAGACACGCTGAGCGACTATATTACCAACAGGATCATACTCAACCTCTGTGCGATTTCCTACAGCATCAATCGTAGCGACTCGACGATTATAACCATCATACTCATAGGTGGTGACATCTCCAATTCCCGCAATGGTACTATTATTCAGTATTGAGAGATCCGTATCATCACTATCCACCATTTCAATGACATTACCATTGAGATCATAATTATAGGTGGTGCATTGACAAGGAATACCACCCCGTACATTATAAGGTTGAGTTGGATCGGAGTTGAATCCTGCTGGTGCGCTCAACGTTTCATCAGTAGTAATTAAAGCACCTCTGGTACTGACAAATAATAAATCTCGCTCATCATATTGGGCAGTGGTAGCATTACCTTCAGGAGATAAAGTTAAAGTCAGATTCTCATTAGCATCATAGCGATATTGAGTCACCAAAGTCGTATTAATATCGACCTCTTGGGTTTCTGTGACTAGATTATCCAAGATGTCATAAGTATACGTGTAATCTACAAAACCACCCGTATTAGAAGTATCTCCGCGATCTTCAATACTGCGTTTTACTACATTATCATTGGCATCATATTCCACATCTTCAAGGTAACTAAAAGCAGTCAACGGTAAGGGTTCATCAACACTGCTTCCAGGGACAACAGCACCCCGAATTGTCCTGACAACTTGATTCAATTCATTAACCACAAATTCGGTGCGAATACCCCGTCCATCGGTAATACTGGTGGTATTTCCCACCTCATCGTAAGTATAGGACATAGTAATCGCAGTAGGAGCAGCACCACTACCATTATTGGGTGGATGTCCATCGATAATTAAATGGGATTGATCTTCAATGGTTTCGCGCAAATAACCACCAGTGGTATTGTCTAAAATTCTGCCATCAGCAGGGGGTAGAGTAGCCGTGCCGTCCCCATCGGGGTCATTTTCGGCAAAATAAGCAAAAGTATCAACATTACCCTCAGCATCGACAGTAGAGGTAAGTTGACCAAATTGATTATAACGGTAGAGGGTGAAGATATCTTGTAAGCGATCGCCTTCGATTACTTCCTGATTAGAACCTTCCAAAAGCACCACCGATGGTTCCACCATTGCCACCACATTACCAGCGATACTGGTAGAGATAACATCATCTAAATTGAGATCCCCTAATCCCAACTGAATACCAGCATCATCCAATAACATTTGCACTTCAGCTTCTGTGACCCCTAATTCCTCTGCTAACAAAGGTAAGACAACTGCTGCATCTGCTTCTTGATAGTCAAAGAAATAGCGCGTGCTGTAGCGTTCCATTTGCGATCGCCCACTGGGATCGGGAATGGGTGGGGTAAAGTTAGGATCAAGTCCTCGTGGATCAACAGTTAGAGATGTTTGTTGATAAATAGGTTCATAAAGACTGAAAGTCTGAATTTCTGTCTGATCCCCACCGCGATCTGCATCAGGTAAGTACTCTCCTGCATTCAGATTACCCTGAGCAAATCTTGAGTTACTACTTTCATCATAAGTATAGTTCTGTTCATCACCTTCAGGATTAATTTGCCGTAACAAACGTCCATCAGCATTATATTCCCAGCGAGTTTCAAAGAACTCTGGTTCCCCATTACGTAACCCTTTAGTAAATTCTCGCTTCACTACAGCGTATCCCAAAGGATTCCATTCCCATTCCGTTACATTCCCATTGCGATCTGTTTCACGGGTACGACTAATCGCTTGATTAGGATCTCCCGTTAGTCCCGATCCCAAGCTGGTATATTCATAGTTAAAAGTTCCTCCTGCTTCTACCCCAGAATCATTGACTCCGCCACCTGTTTGACTAATGATCTTATCGAAACTAAAACCGCTAGTACCATACTCATTAATGACCATTGCTGCGCCACCATTGGCCACTTCATTGGGTCGAGTTATAGTTAATAGATTATGGTTAAGAGCTTCATTACTAAATCCAGAAGTGTAAGTATAGCGAGTCGTCTTACCATCAACAAAGTCATTGCCGTTAGGTGTTCCGGTTACGGTAGGGGAAGTTACTTCTACTAGATCGCCATTGCCATCATAAGTGAAGTCCACCATGCGACCACTAAAATCAACAATATTATCCAGTCGTCCTGCGTTCGTACCACTATTTATATAGTTATAATCTATCGCCCTTCCTAAAGTATCAATAACTTGAATGAGTTGGTCTTGATTATTGTAGAGAAAGCTCATGAAGTTGTCATTGCGATCGCGCATTTCGATCAACTTACCTTCAGAGTCAAAGCTTTTAACAATACCGTTAGCTTCCCGTAGCTCAAAACTACCATCTTGTAGCTGCTTCAATTCCGTAAAAAATTCTGGTGGAGAAATAAATCCATCCCCCGTGTCATTAAGCAAATAACGATCTTGATTGCGACTTAATCCATTGTCATGAAGAACACTACCATCAATTTGCACTTCTAAACGCTGGAAGTATTCGTGATCCCAGTTGTAACCTAGGGGACTATCCCTATCTATTCTGGAACGATATTGACGAGTAAAGCTATAATGCAAGTCCGAGCCACTACGTCCAGAAATAGAAATATCAGTTTGCGATTGGTAAAACTCCCCTCGTTCTGCATAGATACTAGCCGGACTTGTTTGAGTTCCCTGTTGATTTTCATTTTCCCCACATTCGTCACAAGCTAAGGGTGGATTATTCACTTCAGCATCTCCGTCGTAAATAACAGTCCCTTCGCTGCTTCTGGTGGTCACATAGCCCCAATTCGTGCTACCTAAAAAGAAATTACCATAAACCGTTAATCCGTCTGCTTCCCCAATAAACAGCAAGCGATCCGCCTGAGATTCATTCCCTTCTAGGAACCGCACCCTATTCATAGTACCCGCACCTGTATCGATGGTAGCACTGCGCTCTCCATGGATAGGATCATTGGATTCCAAATAGAAATTCTGATTGGCTGGATCATTGGGATCTTCCAGGAAATTCTGATCAAAGATGAAGGTCATCTTCGCATTGTTAACACCAACTCCTTTGAGTTCAAAAATAGGAATAACGGAATTAGCTGTCGTATTAGCACTTTGGACACTTTCTTGTAATTTAGCTTCTAGCAGATCCGTGGGAAACTCCGGTAAATCTAGGGTTAAACCTGCACCATTACTCAAGTCTTCGGAAATACCCGTGATTTCATCGGTGTCAAGAGTATTATTGTTAGTGGACAGAGCAATTGGGGTTTGAGTCGAAGAAATGCTGATAATAGGATCTTCATCCAAGAGCCAACGCTCCTCTTCTAATTTGATGCGTTCAGAAGTATCTAATAGCTCTTGGGAGTTCAAATCCAATCCTGAACCTAGACCATTTCCCTTTGTTACTGATAACAGTCCGTTGTCAGCTAATAACCCCGACATCGAGCTATTGTCCAATACTCCCACTAATCCTTGATCAGCATTAGTTAATGTCTCAAACCCATTAATATCCATCCTTTTGCTCTCCAGACATGACCTACAATTCAAACATTGAAATTTCTAAACACTCCTCACACTTCCCACACTTCCCACACTTCCCACACTTCCCACACTCACTTAACCTAAACCCGACTGAAAACTGCTATGAGTCGGAGCCAACGGACTTGAACCTTGACATAATTGGCATAACTCCCAGTGACAGCAGAAAGAAGAGTGCTGCCGTTGGAGTCGGTTCGGGAATAGGAGTTTTGATACAATTTTTATTTTCTGCACAGGTGTAGAACCCTTCCTTAATGACGGTTCCATCATCCAACACCAGAGCGAAAGACTGGTCGTCTACGGTTAAAACACTGCCAATCATATTCCCTGAGAACAAAAATTCAGTTTCGAGATCCCCCTGAACCTGACTAACCGCTCCTCCAATACCTTCTGTTCCAGGTCTGGCCCAACCTGGTAACACACTGTCATTGATGTTACTGGTCAAATCCCCTGTTGTTAGCGCATCCCAAGTCTCTAAAAAATCCTTGGAACCTGATTGTGAGAAATCGAGCTGGGTATAGCCATTTGTTTCGTCGAAAGTGAAACTTCCGGAATCGTCAGCAATTAAAAATTGATTTCCCAGGGTTCCTAACCAGTTTCCCGTCCAGTCTATGTCCTCACTTCCCACATCTCCTAATAAAGAACCATTCCCGTTAAGGATCAGTTCCATATCCCCAACCCTTCCAATCATGGTGAAGGCAGCTATTGTCTCCGAAAAAATTAGAGAATGGTCGATGACATCAATCTCTCCTCCCATGCCAATCTCATCCAATCCCAATACTATGTTTTCGTAGCCGATCAGGATGGAAGTCAGGGACATGGTTTCTCCCCAAGTGGCTGACTGTGCCACTGCTGAAGGGGTCAACCAATGGTTAATTCCCAAGGGCAGAATGAAAGCTGTTATGACTGGTTTCCAGGCAGTGGCTAACCTCTCTAGGGCTGTCTCATAAAAATGGCTTTTAATTCTCATTTTTCTCTCAGGATATTTTAATAATCTTCTCAGTTTGATTTCAGAAACTTTCCCTTTTAGTCTATTTCTGCTTTACCAAGATGATTCTTAAGAAAAATGGAAAATATTTGATTAAATCGTAGGTTTAAGAGCTTTTAAGTTATCTTACATTTTTTTAAGGAGTATTAAGGCTTTAAATCATTCTTAATACTTTTTAATATGTCTCAACCCTCTCTCTAACACCGAAATCGCTCTTTGAAGTTAGTGTCCACTAAAGATCCAAACAACCTTCACGTTTAGTCAATATTCCTAAACCCCAGCAATGGGAATGACAAAATAGATGATCAGCATAAAGAACAACATCTTGTTATTCCCTCTGAGTTATCTGATGAAGCACAGTTAAAGCTTGAAGTGATTCAAACTTTACTGGAACCTTGCGATCGCAAAACCTATGGTCAAAGACTCCAAGAAGCAGCCGAAAAATTGGGTAAATCTAAACGAACAGTACAACGGTTAGTTAAGAAATGGGAGGAAGAAGGATTGGAAGCGATCGCCCCAACTAATCGTTCTGATAAAGGTAATTTTCGGATTGAGGAGCAATTACAAGAATTTATTATCAAAACCTATAAAAATGGGAATAAAGGGAGTCGTCGGGTGACTCGAAAACAAGTGTATTTAAGAACAAAAGCAAAAGCTGAAGAATTAGGCATTAATCCCCCTTCTCACATGACCGTTTATCGAATTTTACAGCCTTTGATTGAAAAACAGGAGAAAAAGAAAAGTATTAGAAGTCCAGGGTGGAGAGGGTCACAGTTGTCAGTTAAAACCCGTGCTGGACAGGATTTATCCGTTGAATATAGCAATCATGTTTGGCAATGTGACCATACTCGTGCGGATATCCTCTTGGTTGATCAATATGGTGAACTTTTGAGTCGTCCCTGGTTAACAACGGTAATTGATACCTATTCTCGCTGTATTATGGGCATTAATCTGGGTTTTGATGCCCCAAGTTCTCAAGTAGTGGCGTTAGCGTTACGTCATGCCATTTTGCCCAAGTATTATATCCCTGACTATCAATTGAGCGAAGAATGGGGAACTTACGGAAAACCAGAGCATTTCTACACAGACGGAGGTAAGGATTTTCGCTCTAACCATCTTCAGCAGATTTCGGTTCAATTGGGGTTTGTTTGTCATTTAAGAGATCGTCCCAGTGAAGGAGGAATCGTTGAACGTCCGTTTAAAACCCTGAATTTGGAATTTTTCTCCGCACTTCCTGGATATACAGGCTCAAACGTACAGGAAAGACCAGAGGATGCTGAAAAGGAAGCTTGTCTAACGTTACGTCAATTAGAGCAAAAGTTAGTATTGGTTAGAAGGCAAGCGTCAGGCTAAACAATCTTGTCGGGTAGTTGGGGAGTCTCGCACAGGAAAAACTATTGCTTGTAATGCTTATCGTTTAAGACATAAACCCATTCAAACTCCTGGTAAACCTCCCATTGTTCCAGTAGTTTATATTCAAGTTACCCAGGAATGCGGGGCTAAAGACTTATTTGGGGCAATTATCGAGCATTTAAAGTATCAAATGACTAAGGGAACCGTTGCAGAAATTCGTCAACGGACGTTTAAAGTGTTGCAACGGTGTGGGGTGGAAATGTTGATCATTGATGAAGCGGATAGGTTAAAACCGAAGACGTTTGCAGAGGTGCGTGATATTTTTGATAAGTTAAATATTGCAGTGGTGTTGGTAGGAACTGATCGTTTAGATGCGGTAATTAAACGAGATGAGCAGGTTTATAATCGTTTTCGAGCTTGTCATCGCTTTGGTAAGTTAGCAGGGGATGAGTTCACTCAAACGGTTGATATTTGGGAACGTCAAGTGTTGAAGCTACCTGTAGCTTCTAATTTAAGCGGTAAACGAATGTTAAAGATTTTGGGACAAGCAACGGGGGGTTATCTTGGCTTATTAGATATGATTTTACGGGAATGTGCGATTAGAGCCTTGAAAAAGGGGTTACAGAAGATTGATTTAGAAACCTTGAAGGAAGTCACGGAGGAGTACCGATAATGGAAAGTCAAGACATTCAACCTTGGTGGTTTTTGGTGGAACCGTTAGCAGGGGAAAGTATCAGTCATTTTCTAGGACGGTTTCGGCGAGAAAATGAGTTAACGGTGACAATGATGGGGAAAATAACGGGGTTAGGGGGTGCGATCGCTCGTTGGGAGAAGTTTCGTTTTATTCCTACACCCACCGAGGAGGAGTTAAAAGCGTTGTCTGAGGTGGTACAGGTGGAAGCAGAAAGGTTATGGGAGATGTTTCCCCCAAAAGGTGTGGGGATGAAGCATCAACCCATTCGCTTATGTGGGGCTTGTTACGAGGAAGTTGGTTGTCATAAGATTGAATGGCAGTTAAAAACGACTGAGTTTTGTTCAAAGCATGGGTTAACTTTTTTATCAGAGTGTCCCAACTGTGGCGCAAGGTTTCAGTTTCCTGCGCTTTGGGTTAATGGTTGGTGTCACAGATGTTTTTTGCCTTTTGGGGAGATGAAAAGAAACCATTAAGAAGGTGCCTATCTTAGCGATGCTATGCAATTTTATTCTCATTAACTTTTGCTCGCTCCTTAAAGCTTTCAAAATCAATTGATTCTGATTTTTTAGCAGCTTTCCAGACTTCTTGAACAATATCTGAAAAAATAGGGATAACTAACAGCATATACTGACCAATATTAGCATTATTTTTTCCTGCGACTTTAACGATGATTGGTATTTTCTGCTGTAAATCTGACCAATCTTGTTGAACCCAGAATACCTCATCGTGAATTACAATCAAATGTTTATCTCGTAAACTTTCATCAACCCCACTTTTATCTAAAAATTTAATGATCTTTTGAATAGTTTGACTAGAGACATTTTTTCGTAGACGCTTAATAGCTCGAATTTCGAGAATTTGTTCCCAACTATAGATAACAGTGGGTTTACGGGACTTCCCAATGCGCTGAGGTATCACTAAACCTTGTCTCTCTAGGTACTGAAGTCGATTAGAAGTGGTGTCCGTTAATGCGAGGGTTTCTTGTCTTGTGAATCCTTGTATAAGACTCATGCTACATCCTTACTTAGTATTTAACGTATTATTTTTTTGTAAAAATAGAATACATTTACTGAAAAAATACTCTTACTATCCTATAATATATCAAAGTACCCTAGTAATCTTGAGGGGAATCAACTTACTCAAAGATGTCCAACTCTTCCCTACTGGAACTAACCCACCAAAAACTTTACTGGCCACCTCCTGAGCAAATTTGGCAACCGAGTGGGGCAGGTCCGAGGGTTTATGCGAGATTGGCTAATGAGAAAATTGGCAATAAGATTAGGAGAGAGCTTCAAGAAGCAAAAGGAGCTAAAGTGGGAATATTAGCAGCAAATCCCCTTGGCGATGCAACAGAAAGTCCTTTAGCTGTTGTTTGTGAGTTTTCTAGACCTATTTCTGAGTCTACCCTTAAAGAGATTTATCGACTTGCTTGGAGTTTTAGTCGAACCAGAGCATTAATTACAGTAGAACCTCAATTATTACGAGTGTGGTCATGTTGTGAACCTCCTGAACCTTCAAGAAATCAAAGAATATCTTTATTTTTAGCTTTAACTTTCTTGAAAGGGACTGAAACCCTTGTAATCCTATTACTATGGGTTATCATTGCCACTTCCAAAAAACTTAATCCAATTGAAGAAATTAATCAATCTTCTTTGTCAGAACAAGCAGCAAATGCTTTACAGTGGGTTGAGTTAGTTTCTGGTGAGTTTTTCGAGAAACATAGTGATCGTTTTCAGCGTAGTGGTGCAGCAGATCAAAAATTACTTGAAAACTTAAAAGAAGTTAAAAAACAGCTAATTGATGAAGGATTAGATTCAGGAACCATCCATGATTTACTCGCTAGATTGATTTTTATTCAATACTTATTTCAAAAAAAGGATATTGATGGTAATCCGGCGCTTAATCAAGAAATTATACAAGATTTAGTTAATACCAAAATTTTATCAAAAGCTTATGATAACTTACCTGATATTTTAGAAAACTTTGAAGATACTTATCAACTTTTTCGCTGGTTAAATCATAAATTTAATGGAGATTTATTTCCAGGAAAAGGAAATACAGAACAAGAAAGAGAGCAAGAATGGCAAGCAGAAATGAATAAGGTCAAACAAAATGATTCTTATTTAACAAAACTGGCTTATTTTATTAGAGGAGATTTAGACTTTACGAGCGGTCAACTTTGTTTATGGCCGATGTATTCCTTTGATGTTATTCCTCTTGAATTTATTAGTAGTATTTATGAGGAATTTGTTACTAAAAAAGAAGGTACAGGAGTTCATTATACACCAGAGTTTATCGTTGATTTTATTTTAGATGGAGTTTTACCTTGGGATGATGAAGAATGGGATCTAAAAATTCTTGATCCTGCTTGCGGTTCAGGAATATTTCTTGTTAAAGCTTATCAACGTTTAATTTATCTTTGGAAAAAAGTACATGATAAAAATATTACTCCTGATGTTTTAAAATCCCTGTTAGAAAATAACTTTTTAGGGGTTGATATTGATCAAGAAGCAATTAGAGTAGCATCCCTTAGTTTTTATTTAATGATGCTTGATAATATTGAGCCTAAACACTATTGGGAAAATGAGGTTAAATTTCCTAATTTACGAGGTAAAAAATTAATTGCTGCTGACTTTTTTAGTGAAGACATTGAAGGGTTTAAAACAGAAGAAAATGCAGTAACTTATGATTTAGTTTTAGGTAATGCACCTTGGGGCAGGAATACTATTACACAAAAAGCTAAACAATGGACTACAAAATATGACTGGAGTGATTGCATAACCTATGGAAATATTGCTCCGTTTTTTCTCAGTAAAGCAATTAAACTGACTAGAAATAATGGTTACATTTCTATGATGCAACCAGCAGGAGCATTGATTTTTAATAAAATCAATACTGCTCATAATTTTCGTTTCAAGCTATTTTCTGACACAAAAGTATCTGAAATAGTAGATTTATCAGCCTTAAGATTTGGTTTATTTAAAAATGCCATTTCTCCAACTTGTATTATTACCTTAGAAAATATTACTAATGATAACGACCCTATCTTATATCTATGTCCTAAAATTATTCATAAAAACCAAGATACCTATTCTTTAGTGATAGAGAATCAAAATACACATTGGATTCAATATCATGAAATATTGCGAAGTAATGCAGTATTAATTGCTTTAACTTGGGGAAATAGGAGAGATTTTCAATTAATCAAAAAATTATCTCAGAGTGTAAGCTTTAATAAACTTAAACAACAAAAAAAAATTACTACACGACAAGGAATTATCAGAGGAGATAGAAAAAAAATAAACACTAACATTTTAAATAGATATATTTTGAAAGAAACTAGATTTCCAAAAAATACATTCTTGTATCTTAATCCTAAGAATTTATCAAGTAATGATGATCCTAAAACAGATTCAAGAGCTTCAACTGATTTTACTGCTTTTAATTATCCGCAGATGATTTTGAAACAATCATGGATTAAAAGTATAGGAAGATTTCAATCTGCTATCGTGAAACAAACTAATTCTAATCAAGGGATTATTTGTTCGGGTAGTTATGTAAGTATTCATACTCCTGAAGATTCAAAATCAATTTTAGAATCTGCATGGCTAAGTTACAATAGTATTTTAGCAGTTTATTACTTACTTTTGTCTAGTGGTCGTTTTGCTTCATATATACATGAAATTAAACCTAATGATTTACTAAAAGTTCCTATTGCTGAACCTCAAGAAAACATTTTAGAAGGAATTGAAACTTATGAAGATGTTGATCAACGCATTCGTGAACTTTTTGAGTTTAAAGACAGTGAATGGACATTAATAGAAGACCTATTCAACTATACTTTACCTGATTTTAAAGGGGATAGTTCATCCCCTGGCCGTCAAAAAACAGAGCGGAACTATGAACCAGAATTAACCCAATATTGTGATTATTTTATCAGAGTAATCAAAGCTAGTTTTGGACAAAATAAGGCTGTTTGTGCAACAATATATCAAGAACCTGATCAGAATTATCTACCTGTCCGTCTAGTTGCCATTCATCTTAATTACCAGATTCATGAGGGAATAAAAATTGTGACCATAGACTCAGAAAACTTACTAAAACGATTAGAAAAACTCAATGAAGTATTCTTAAATCAACCAAATTCAGAACAACAGGGAATCTACTATCAACGAGTCGCTAGAGTTTATGACTCTGTTACTTGGAAGGATGCAAAAGTTCCTACTATCTATTTTATTAAACCCGATAAAGTCCGTTATTGGACTCGTTCTATGGGGTTACGGGATGCAGATGAAGTCTGTGCAGATATTAGAATAGCTGGACAAAAAATCAACTCTACTAATTAAATATTAGATAATGGGAAAAAAAGGAAGTCGAGGGACAACGATTGCAGAATTAAGATGGCCAATGGAAAAACAAGAATATCTTGATCTTGCTAGAGAATGGCCTTTAGACTTAACTAGAATAGCACTTGAATTAATTTGGCAGGGATATGAAATACTTCAAGCAAATGTATTATCACAAATTGATGTTAAGCAAGCAGATAAGCAAATTGAAAAAAGTCTTTCGTCCTTGCTAGAACGAAGAATTAGAGATGTAATGACAGGAGATGAGACTTTTGTTGTTCAACATGAAGTTCCTGAGTTTGAAACAAGTGTCTCAGATAAAGCACAACCTCCAACATACGATATCGCATTTATTTTAAGAGCGAATGAAAGAATTATTTTACCGCTAGAAGCAAAAGTGTTACATTCAGATGGACAGGTAGGAGAATATGTTAAAGAAATTAATAATAATTTTTTAACCTGTCGTTATGCACCTTTTTCTAGTGAAGGAGGAATGCTAGGATATTTACTCAAAGGTTTATCGAATAGAGCATTTAACAATATTGCTAAAAAGACACCTTGTACATTATCTGATAACCCAGATTTTCCTAAGCGTCATCATAAAACATCAGATCATCAACGGAGTATTCCTGAAAACAAACTTTATCCTTTAAATTTTCGTTGTCATCACTTAATATTAAAAATTATTAAATGACAGCCATAAGTTAACAATATTTTTTCAACTTTTATCTAATTTTTGATAAATCTCATCCAACCAGACAGGAATAATAGGTAAACCCCGATCAAGAAAAGCGATCGCACTCTCTAGCTCAAAATCTATTAACTTTAGTATTCTCTCAGAACTATCAAAAACCAACATTAAACGCCGTTGACTCTTCTCTTTAGCAAAATTCGGTTCAATTTCCCGTAACTGCTGTAATACCCCAGAAGCAGACTCAAAGGTTAACCCCACCGACAGCAAATACACCATTACAGTCAACTCCACCAACTCAGAACGAGAATAATAAACACTTCTCCCCGTTCCCGTTGCACTCACCATGGGGACAATAACCCCTTTTTCTCGCCAATATTGTAACTGACGTAGAGTACACCCCGTAATTTTCGCAGCATCCTTAGAGGTAAAGAAAGTTTCTCCCATGACCTCTATTTTACAGAGACTTGCTATAATACAATTATGTTTGTATTAAACGTTTTTGTTTAAATGAGATGAGTCAAATCACCATTCAATGTCGTCTCGTCGCTAAAGAACCCATCCGTCAAACCCTATGGCAACTGATGGCTGAGTTAAACACGCCATTTATCAATGAATTACTCCAAAAAGTGGCACAATACCCCGAATTTGAAGAGTGGAGACAAGCAGGAAGACTACAAGTAGCCGTTATCAGAGAATTAGGTAACGACTTAAAGAAAGATCCCCGTTTTTTAGGACAACCTGCACGGTTTTATACCTCTGGCATCAGGTTAGTCGAATATATCTTCAAATCTTGGCTCAAACTTCAACAACGACTACAGCAAAAACTTGATGGAAAAAGACGCTGGTTAGAAGTCTTAAAAAGTGATGATCAATTAATCAAAGAAAGTGAAACAGATTTAGAAACAATTCGCCAAAAAGCTACCGAAATACTTCAAGCTTATGAAGGGACAGAACGGCTATTTAATACTCTCTTTGAAGCCTATAGAGATGAGCAAAATATTTTAACTCGAACAGCCCTCAATTACCTACTTAAAAATCGCTGTAAACTTCCTCAAAAACCAGAAGATGTTGAGAAATTTGCTAAACGTCGCCGTAAAGTTGAAATTGCCATTAAACGAATCAAAAAACAACTTGAAGGGTGTCTTCCTCAAGGACGGGATTTAACCAATGAGTATTGGTTAGAAACATTAAATATTGCTTGTTACACTGATCCTAAAGATGTAGAAGAAGCGAGATCATGGCAAGATAAATTATTAACAAAATCTCAATCTATCCCTTTTCCTATTAACTACGAAACCAACGAAGACTTAACTTGGTTGAAAAATGAGGAAGGTCGTTTATGTGTGCAATTTGGTGGGATAAGCGACTTAAAATTTGAGATTTACTGTGACAAAAGACAACTGAAATGGTTTCAACGCTTTTACGAAGACCAACAAATCAAAAAAGCTAGTAAAAATCAACATTCTAGTGCTTTGTTTACCTTAAGATCAGGGCGTATTCTGTGGCAAGAAAGCAAAGGTAAGGGACAACCTTGGGAGGTTCATCGTTTAACCCTTCAATGCACTTTAGATACTCGTTTCTGGACACAGGAAGGAACAGAAAAAGTTAAGCAAGAAAAAGCTGACGAAATTGCAGTAATTTTAAAACGGATGAATGAGAAAGGAGAATTAACTAAAAATCAACAAGCATTTATCCAACGGAAACAATCAAGCCTAGATCGACTCAAAAATCCCTTTCCTCGTCCTAGTCAACCTTTATACCAAGGACAATCTAATATTCTGGTTGGTGTCTCAATGGCACTTCAAAAACCTGCTACCATTGCTGTTGTTGATGGCATGACTAATAAAGTTTTAACTTATCGGAATATTAAACAACTACTGGGTAATAATTATCCCTTACTTAACCGTCAACATAGACAAAAACAACGTCAATCTCATCAAAGAAATGTGGCACAACGAAAAGAAGCTTTTAACCAGTTTGGTGATTCTGAATTAGGAGAATATATTGACCGTTTATTAGCTAAAGCCATTATAGCGATCGCCAAGCAATATCAAGCAGGAAGTATTGTGGTTCCTCACTTGAAGGATATACGAGAAGCGATTCAAAGCGAAATTCAAGCCTTAGCTGAAGCTAAAATCCCCAATTGTATTGAAGCACAAGCAAAATATGCTAAAAAGTATCGTATACAAGTCCATCAATGGAGCTATGGCAGATTAATTGATAACATTCAAGCACAGGCTTCTAAAGTAGGAATAGTTATGGAAGAAAGTCAACAGCCATTACAGGGAACTTCGCTACAAAAAGCTGCGGAATTAGCTTTCAAGGCTTATCAGTCACGTTTATCTGCTTAAAATTTTACCTGCACCTTGACAATTGAACATAGTATATTTATACTTGATAACAAATATTAATCGTGCCGTAGATCATGTTTTTAATTGGACCTCTGAACTACGAAAAATGAGGGTTAGTTTGACTGTCGGTAGATAGTTTTGCTTTCTGACCCTAGTAGCTGTCCACCCTGATGCTGATTTCTACAATTTAGGTTGTAGGGATGATTAACCTGTAATTTGAGATTAGCTGATAATTTCATTTTATAGGGTAGGTGCGCTCCCAGCAATAAGTGGCGTGGGTTTACCACAGTGATGGCTACTGAATCACCTCCGACCAAGGAGGAATCCACTTATTTTTTCTTACTAATGACGGGATAAAGCATGGTCAAAGAAATGGTTAAATTTATAGATTTTAAGTAGATTGAAAGCGAGTCCAGTTACGTCCTATTAGGTTAACTCATGTTGGAGTTTGCTCTGACAATATTTAATTCTGCAAGGGCGCAGGTGTGTTGCTGTAATCTTTACTAAGTCATTCTAGACCAAGGTGAAATCCTTTCTCACTCTTAGTTTGAAGCGTGTAAAAGCAACTATTTTTCTCTAGTTGTCTAGCGCAAACCCCGAACCCGTTATTAGATATAGGTTGTAGCATTTCTCAGTCTTCATTTTTTTAAAGGCCTGTGGCTGAAATGAACTTTTGAGTCTTGTCCAGCGCAGATAGTTGACAAAACGCTTAGCATATAAGGTTTTTAGACTGCTGGTGTCACAATCTATTTTGATTGATGAGATGGATTGAAAGGATGAAATGATCTGCCTTTACCACACCGAAAACAGGTCACAATCTATTTTGATTGATGAGATGGATTGAAAGCGTCTATACTTAAGCATCAAAAAAAACCCCTATTTGTCACAATCTATTTTGATTGATGAGATGGATTGAAAGGTTCAGATTGCAGGTGTTGGGAAGTGGGATATTCGGTCACAATTTATTTTGATTGATGAGATGGATTGAAAGACCTCACTTCTTAATCCGTTGTGCCGAATCCAAGGTCACAATCTATTTTGGTTAGTGAGATGGATTGAAAGATTTTTTACCATCGTCTAGGATAGTCTCGGTAATAGGCACACGACACTTAATATGTTACAAACGACAAATAATTTGTTAAAACGACACTAATTTGTTACCGATGATGTACATTAAATAATTATTGTCACTTTTTAAAGAATTAATGTCACCTATTTCTGGAGAACCTGAATAGGATCAAGTCCGCTCTGTATATAACTTTCAAGAATTGTACAACCTCAGATCGCCCTATTAACCACTTTAAAGTAAAAAGTGTCATTTTTTGAAAAGGTTTGCTACAATCCTTAAAGTAAATCATGTCATTTTTTTTTTATCCATCCTTCGGGATAAGCTTATTATGGAGTCATCAGCCATAAATTCACGTGAACTCGACGTGAACTCCTCAGAAAGTCTAAAATCAGACTCTCAATCCTTCAAACTGATTAATACGGAACTTACTCCCGAAGCAGAACAAAAACTCAAAGCACTTGAACCTATACTGCAAGCTTCCAACAAGCAGCAACGCTCACAAGCGATCGCAAAAGCTGCCGAAACCCTTGGCAAAAGTCCTCGCACCATTCGACGGATGTTAGCCAAAATAGCCAATGAAGGAATTGCAACCATAACCGCTGGTCGCCAAGATAAAGGACAATACCGCATTTCTCAACAATGGCGTGACTTTATTATCAAACTCTATAAATGGGGTAGAAAAGAGGGCGCAAGACAAAATATTAGTCAGATATATAACGCATTAATGGCCTTAGCTGCCCAAGGAGAAACACTGCGTACAGATATCAAAAAAAAAGACGGTTTTGCCAAACTCCTCAAACCTTATCCTGAAGTTCTCGAAGACTTAATTGTCGGAAAATATCCTTCCCATGTGACCGTTTATAAAGTAATTAACGATGAACTAGATAGGAAGAGAAAGTCTAAAGCAAGACATCCTGGAGCCGATATTGATCATCAAATTGTACAAACTATCGATGAAAACCTACATATCACCCATAGTAATCAAATTTGGCAAGCTGACCATACCAAACTGGATATTTTTATCATTGAGAAAACTGAGCATGAACATTCAGCCCCTAAATCCGAAATTATACGAGATAGAAAAGGAGAACCGATACGTCCTTTTTTAACCGTTATTATCGATAGTTATTCAGGGTGTTTAATGGGTTATTATTTAGGCTTTGTTGCCGCTAATTCTCATCGAGTAGCGTTAGCCTTGCGTCATGCTATTTTACCCAAACAAGTCAAAGTAAAGTATGGCTTACAACATGAATGGGAACAGCATGGAATCCCCGAATATTTAGTCACTGATAGAGCCAAAGAATTCAAAAGTAACCATGCCCAACTAATCGCCAGCCAATTAGGATTTCAATGGAAATTAAGAGCCTTTCCTTCAGCCGGAGGATTAGTCGAAACCGTTTTCAACCAAACTAATAACGAAATCCTAAAAAACTTACCCGGCTATACAGGTTCAACAGTACAAGAACGAGATAAAAATGCCGAAACTCATGCCTGTATGACCTTTGAAGAATTAGAAAAGGAATTAGTCCAATATTTTGTCGATCATTATAATCAACATCATTATCCGAAGACAAAGATTGAGCCTCAATTTCAGATACAACGACGCACAAAACGGTGGCACAGTGGCTTAATCAGAGGAATAGATATTGTTGATGAAAGAACTTTAGATATCTGTCTCCTTAAGCAAACTCATCGCAAAGTTCAAAAATATGGAACCATTCAGTTTGAAAACCTTATTTATCAAGGAGACTGTTTAACTGATTTTATTGGAAAAGAGATTTCATTAAGGTACGATCCCAGAAATATTGTTACTTTACTTGCCTACACTGCCGCCAAAAAGGGAGAAACCAGTGCATTTATTGGCATCATTAAAGCCCGATATTTTGAGCAAGAACAAATGACTTTTGATGAGTTAAAGTGGATTGTCCAAAAACTGAGAAAACAATCAAAAGATACCGATAATATCTCTATTCTTAACGAGCGATATAATCACCTCAATTTTCTAGCTCAAAAGCGTCATGAAAAGCGCAAAAGAAGAAAAACTGCCCAGCATAAACGGGATAAAGCCACTAATCAGTCGACTCTTACCGAGATATTCCCCCAAAATATGCCTCAACCTGAACTTGATTCAGGAAAAGTAGTTGAAGAAGCGATCGCCTCGGCTAAAATAGGACGCAAATGCCGAAAAAAAGTTATCACTCAACCATTACCCCCTAAACCCAATCCCAGACTCAGACGGCGCAATTCAGCCATTATTACCAAGATTCAGGATTGGCACGAATATAAGAAAAATAACTGGTAAATCATCATGGCCAAGGCTAATTTAGCAGAAAACAGCCCCACTCCCCCCAAATCGTCGAAGGTTCATCATCGACAACCTTCAGAAGCAGTAAATGGTCGCACTCCAGCACAACAGGCAGAAATTGAGCGTATTGGGAAGACTGACACTTATTGTCCCTTAGATCGAGATCAGGACTTGTTTACTTGGTTGAACGATCAACGAGATTTGAAGTTATGTGGTTATGTGGTGGGAACCAGAGGATCTGGATTATTGAAAGCTTGTGAATTTTATCGGATGGCCCACGTGAGACGGCGAGGATCTTTATTCGAGATACCTGCAACAGTATTTTATGTGGAAATGTTGCAGGGGGGGAAAGCGACGGATTTATATCGGGGTATATTGGGACAATTTGGGCATCCATTGTCAAATCTAGGCACTTTAAGACATTTACGCTCACGCACCTGGGATAATCTCCAGCGTTATGGGGTGAAGATTTTGATTATTGGCAAGGCAGATTATTTGAAGTTGGAAGCGTTGAACGAGTTGATGGATTTATATGATCATCAAAAAATTTCAGTGATTGTGACAGGGACACATTATTTAGAAGATATTTTAGGGCGAAATCATCCAGCTTATGTGGCGATTAATAATTCTTTTTTGGAATGGCATGAGTTTCCCGCTTTAACCTTAAAAGATGTGGCAAGGGTGATTGAGCATTGGGAACAAACCTTTTTAACACAGAAAAATCGCTTAAATTTAACCCATTATCCAGAAGTGGTGGAAACGTTAACTGAAAAGTCAGGTGGACTCATTGAGAGTTTATATGATATTTTGCGCCAACTTGCCATGTTTACAGTAGATGACCCTGATTTTGAGTTAATTCCGTCTAATATTATGGCTTATCTCAGTCATCGCAAACCTCCCACCCAAAAGATAGGATAGGGGAGTATCAATGAAGTCTAAGGTAAATTTTCAACCCCCTTGGATATTAGAGCCTTACGAGGGTGAGAGTATCAGCCATTATTTGGGGCGTTACTGTCGTCATGAGTCGGTTTCTCTGTCTGCATTGGGTAAGGCGGCTGGAATTGGTTCAGTTTTAGGGCGTTGGGAGAAGTTTCGCTTTATTCCGTTTCCTAGTGAGGAGGAGTTAGAAGCGGTTGGGGAGTTAATTGGGTTATCGGTGGCACAGTTAGAGGGGATGTTACCCCAAGAACCAATGAAATTATTGCCAATTCGTTTATGTAGTCTGTGTTATGCTGAAAAGCCTTATCATCGCATGGAGTGGCAATATCAATCCCAATTCAATTGTTCTAAGCATGGCGTTAAGTTGTTAACAAAATGTCCTTCATGTCGTCAACGGTTTGCGATTCCTTCTCACTGGGTTGAGGGGAGGTGTCAACGATGTGGCATGGCGTTTAAGCGTATGGACAGGTAAATAGATGAGTTTGAGAATCGGATTTGGGATCACTGCGGTAGACAGATTAGCTTGGAATGGTGTCCAAGAGTTTTTCAATAAATCGCCACAACGATCATCCTTTGCCTCTTTTTCGACGGTGAGTAATTACTCTGAAAATTTTAGTTGAAAAAACCCCCGTTATACCTGCGTAGGAGTAACGGGGGAGTCTTTTAATGTGTTGTATGTATATTTAGGTAATCAGGGAAAAACCTAAACCATAGTATTTACAGGGTCAATCATGGGGTTATCATATTGCCCGTTTTCTCCGAAATATTCGGATAAGGTTGCGTTACCCACCACATCACCGATAGCAATCGGTTGAGAACAAGAAGTGTGGTAGTTGATAGATTGCAGTAACCCACCGTTTGCATCATCAAAGAAGTGGATGAAGGTATTAGAACCAAAGCTATCAGTTGTGTTAGTCGCTTGGAAAGATTCTCCAAACTCAACTTCGCCTCGGAAGAACTGCTTACCATCACCAGTTAAAGCATCCATTGCCTTGTCTTCATCAGTGACGATAACAAAGGAGGTTCCATCATCATCTACCCCATTTTGGGTCAAAATACCCGCCTTACTGGGGTCTTGTCCGGTTAAGACATCGGTACCAGGGTTATAGGTGAAGGTCATGGCTTCAGGCTTACCGAGGGTGTCACAGACATCGCCTTGAGGGGGAGGAGTGATAATTCCTTCGTAGTTAGCATGATCCATGTCCATCAGTTCAGTTTCACCGATGTTAGCGATAACGGTTGCTTTATTGGTTTGTTGACCTTCTTTAGCGATTTCAGAAGCGGTGTAAATCCATTGTTCACCGGCATCGAGGATATTGTCTCCGTTGCCATTTTCAACCAATTCTAAGCCAGCAATTTTATCATCGGTAACTTGAACATCCGTTAAACCGACATTACCGGTGTTGCTGACAACATACTTGAACTGAACTTCGGTTCCCACAATGGTTTGAGGTCCAGTGGGGTTATCTGCATCCACAAACTCAGGGTCAGGAAGGGTGACTAGGTCGCCGTTTTCACCGTCGTAACCCACGAGGGTTGCGTTACCGACTACATCCCCTAAGCGAATGGGTTGAGAACAGGAAGTGTGGTAGTTAATGGACTGTAGCAGGCCGCCTGTTTCATCATCGAAGAAGTGAACGTAAGTATTGGAACCGAAGTCATTGGTGCTTTCATCCGCTAAGAAGGTTTCACCGAAGGCCACATCGCCAGCAAAGAAGAGTTTGTCGGTTTTGCCCTCTTGGACAACCTCTTTGAGAACTTTCGCTGCGTCCTCCTCTTCAGTAACGATGACGAAGGAAACACCATCACTATCTATTGCGTTAGAACCCCCAACAATGCCAGCTTTACCAGAATCTTGAGCGGTGTTAACTGTATTACCGGGGTTGTACTCGAAGAGAATAGCATCGACTTTTCCTTCGGTTTCACAAACATCTTGACCCAATTCTCCACCATTGATAGGTTCTACTGCTACCAACTTCTCGATATCGAGAGGATTAATGATGTAGTTAGCAGGGTCATCGGCCATGACCATTGTGCCAGCATCATCGGTTGCCTTAACTTTGATGGTGTTGGTATTGACACCGGTGCGAGTGGCTACTTCTTTCGCTTGGAAGTACCAAACTTCGCCAGGGTTGAAGATGCCATCTCCGTCATCCCCTTGAACAAACTCAGGGGTAAAGTCATCGGTGGGGTCATCAGGGGTTGCATTATCATCAACCAAGTCATTGATGGTGAGGTCAACATTACCGGTGTTGGTTACTTCATAAGTGAAGGTTACGATATCGCCAACATTAGCAACCGGTCCAGGAGCGGTATCACCAGTTTCACCGATGTTATTGACATCGAAGGGGTCATCTATTTGAGGTAACTCAACAGCAGGAGAAGTGGTGGGAGGTTCTACGGGTTCTTCGGGAACAGGGAGAGAAATGAGATTACCATCAATTCCGTCATACCCGACTAAAGTTGCACTGAGAATGCCATCTCCTAAGAGAATGGGAGCAGAACAAGAAGTGTGATAGCGTGCCGACTGTAAAAGTTCACCCCCTTCGCTATCAAAGAAGTAGAAGAAGGTATTAGACTGGAATTTGTCTGTATTAGCATTGAAGATACTAGCCGTAAAGCGTTCACCTTCAGCCACATTACCAGCAAAGTATACATCACCTTGAATACCATCACTGAAGTTATCATCTTCCGTAACGACAATGTAACTAACACCATCAGCATCAATGGAACCACCAGGTAAGAGTGTTCCGTTAATTAATGCTTCCCCCTTACTAGAGTCTTGCTGAGTATCAAAGATAACACTGGGGTTATACTCAAAGACCATTGCTTCCGGTTTACCCTCGGTTTCACAGACTGCTTGACCTTCAGTCCCAATGTCTCCTGTCGGTGCATCAACACCGGTGTAGTTAGCCACATCGGTTGCTATGGTGGTTTGACCGGTTGCGGTTAGTCCGGTTACGGTTCCGATATTGGTGATTAAACCTTCACCGGCGGTTTCAGTGGCAGAGTAAATCCAGGTTTCATCGGTATCTAAGTTCCCGTCCCCATCGGTGTCCCCTTCAACAAAGGTAAGGTCAGCGATACGGTTATCTGTCAATTCAACGTTGCTGATTTCGGCAGTACCGGTGTTGGTCACTTCGTAACGGAAGGCCACATCGGTTCCGACCAGGGTTTCGGGTCCAGGGGCTTCATTAGCATCCACAAATTCGGGTTCAGGAATGGTGACTAAGAGAGCATTTTCCCCATCGTAACCGTATAAGGTGGCATTACCGATGACATCCCCTAACTGAATCGGTTGAGAACAGGAAGTGTGATACTCAATGGTTTGTAGTAAACCGCCATTAGCATCATCAAAGAAGTGGATGTAAGTGGTAGAACCGAAGCTATCGGTACTGTTATTGGCTTCAAATAATTCGTTAAAGTCAACATCCCCACGGAAGAACTGTTTACCATCGCCGTTTAGGGCTTTAGCTGCTTCATTTTCATCGGTAACGACAACGAAGGAAGTTCCATCACTATCTATGCCATTATCAACATGAATTTCCGCCTTATCAGCATCTTGGTTGGTATTAACCGTACTACCAGGAATATACTCGAAGATTAGGGCTTCAGGTTTACCCAGTCCAAGGTCATCATTACAGAGGTCTTGACCTAGTAAACCACCATCTAGGGGTTCTACGGCCACCAGTTTCTTGAGGGCGATGGGATTTTCGTCAACGCGGACGTATTTCTCAATCTCAATATCGGGAATTAATTGGAAGAAACCAGCGTCAATGGTGGTGTTGAATTCACCAGAAGAGAGAACCACAGGATCAGACATTAACCCATCAGAGTCAATGGCAGGGTTATTACCCACTTGACGAGGACTCACACCATCAAACCCTTCGGGGTTATTAAACATCACCTTGTAGGTAACACCAGGGGTTAACTCGTTGAAATGATAGAACCCTGTTTCGTCGGTGGTGGTGGTCTTGAGAACAGTGCCGTTAGCGTCTAATAACTTAACTTCTGCCCCTTCAATCCCTTCTTCGTTGTCATCTTGAATCCCATCACGGTCCACATCATTGAAGACAAAATCACCAATTTTAGCGAACTTGTAGAAACCAGCATCAATGGTGGGGTCGTTTTCACCGGGGTCTAAGGTAACGATATCCGACATTAACCCATCAGAGTCAATGGCGGGATTATTACCCACTTGACGGGGACTGACGGCATCAAAACCATCGGGGGTGTTGAACATCACTTTATATTGACCAGCATCTAAGTCCGTAAATTCGTAGAACCCAGTGCTATTGGTAGTAGTGGTGTCAAGAACAGTGCCGTTAACATCTAATAACTTAACTTCTGCCCCTGCAATGCCTTGTTCTCCGGCATCTTGAATACCATTGGCATTGAGGTCTTCAAAGACGAAATCTCCTAAACTGGCAGGGAGTCTGAAGAAACCTGCATCAATGCTGTTGTTAGTTTCACCATTGGTTAAGGTAATTAAACCAGAGGTGAGATTATTATTGGGGTTGGCATCAGAATCGACTGTAGTATCAAAGCCACTGAGGAAAGGACTGACTCCATCAAATCCATCGGGGTTGACAAACATCACCCGATAATCCCCAGGATTCAAATTGGTAAATTGATAGAAGCCATTAGCATCGGTAACTGTATCGTCTAAAAAGACTCCATTACCATCTAATAACTTAACGGTTGCCCCTGCAATTCCTGGTTCGTTGGGATCTTGAATCCCATCTTGATCGAGGTCATTCCAAACAAAGTCGCCAATGGTTCCAGGGAGAAGAACACCAAAATGGTTACTGGGGTCATCATCCATCACCATTCCTCCACTGTTGGGGTTGGTGGCGGTTACCTTGGCAATATTGGTGTATTGACCGGGGGTTACGGTACGACTGGCTGTCCACACCCATTGTTCGCCGGGATCAAAGATGCCATTACCGTTGTTGTCTCCGTTGACAAAAATGGGATTAAAGTCATCACTGGGATCATTGGGGGTGCCGTTATCGTCGGTTACCACCACATCCACTAAAGGAGTTTCTCCTGTATTCAGCACTTTGTAGGTGAAGATGGCTGTATCACCGACGAGAATTTCAGGACCGGTGGGAACATCAGCATCTTCACCGTTGGTAAACTTCTCAATCACGATGTCAGGGACTTTGAAGAAACCACCATCGATACTGTCAACGAATTGACCGGAGAGGGGAATAATCGGATTAGAAGTGAGATTATTATCAGGGTTGGCATCGGAATCAATATTAGGATTGTTTCCTGCTTGGAAAGGACTGACACCACTGAACCCATCGGGGTTAACAAACATTACTTGGTATGATTGTCCAGGGGTTACTCCGCCAAATTCGTAATAGCCTTGTTGCGTTCCAGGGGTATTGGGATCGTCTCCTGTGGTTGTGGTAGCGATAACGTTACCGTTGGCATCTAATAACTTAACTTCTGCCCCATCAATTCCGGGTTCGTTGGGGTCTTGAATGCCATTTTCGTTGAGATCATTGAAAACAAAATCCCCAATCTTAGCGAATTGGTAGAAACCAGAGTCAATGGTGCGGTTATTGTCTCCTGGTGCCAAGGTTACTACATCAGACATTAAACCATCAGAGTCAATAGCAGGATTATTCCCTACTTGACGAGGACTCACCTGATCAAACCCAGTGGGGGTATTGAACATCACCTTGTATTGACCAGCATCTAAGTCGGTAAATTCGTAGAACCCATTGCTATTGGTAACTGTGGTATCAAGAATATTACTATTGACATCTAATAATTTAACTTCTGCTCCAGCAATTCCCGGTTCTCCAGCATCTTGAATACCATCAGCATCTAAGTCATGCCAAACAAAGTCCCCTAAACTTGCAGGAAGTTGGAAGAAACCAGCGTCAATGGTGTTGTTGAATTGACCTGAGAGTAACTTAATGGGATCAGAGATTAAGCCATCAGAATCAATGGTTGAATCACCACCTACCTGACGAGGACTAACTCCCTCAAACCCAGCAGGATTAAGGAATCTGACCGTGTACTCCACACCGGGGGTTAAACCACCAAATTCGTAGTAACCTGTTTGGGTTCCAGGGGTGTTGGGATCATCGCCTGTGGTGGTGGTGGCGATAACGTTACCGTTGGCATTTAATAACTGAACGATTGCCCCATTAATTCCCGGTTCATCGGGGTCTTGAATCCCATCACGGTTCAAGTCATTGAAAACAAAATCCCCAATCTTGCCAAATTGGTAGAAACCAGCGTCAATGGTATCGTTAAATTCCCCAGGAGAGAGAACGATGGGATCGGAGGTTAAACCATCAGAGTCGATGGTTGGGTCGTTACCCACTTGACGGGGACTCACTGAATCAAACCCTGTGGGGGTGTCGAAGGTGACGGTATAAGTCAACAGAGGATTGAGGTCATTGAACATATACATCCCTGACCCATCGGTAGTGGTGGTCTGGAGAAGATTACCATTGGCATCTAATAAAATAACCGTTGCCCCTGCAATTCCAGGTTCTCCTTCATTTTGAATCCCATTACCATCTAAGTCATGCCAAACAAAATCCCCAATTTTAGCCAGTTTTAAACCAAAGTGATTACTGGGGTCCATGTCCATAACGATAGTTCCGTTGGGCGCATGACCAGTAACCATACCAATATTGCTGTATTGTCCCTCGGTTACAGTACGGGTGGCTTCATACTCCCAAACTTCACCCACATCGAGTTTGCCGTCGCCGTCAGTGTCACCACCAACAAAGGTGGGGGCAAAATCGTCGCTCGTATCGTCCGGTGTGCCATTATCGTCGATTACCTCAACGTTATCGAGGGCGATATCTCCAGTATTAGTGACCTCATAGGTAAAGGTAGCGGTTTCACCCACGGGAATTTCTGGACCGGTGGGGTTGTCAGCATCTTCCCCATTGGTGGCTTTTTCAATGTCTATGCCGGGCTTGGTTCTGCGGTAAAATCCAGCATCGATAGTATTGTTAAACTCACCTGATTCTAGGCTAATGACACCGGACATTAAATTGTTGGTGGGGTCAGCGTCGGAGTCTATTTCTGGATTATTTCCTACTAGAAAAGGACTGACAAATTCAAAGCCGTCTGGCTGGGTAAACTGTACTTTATATTGCCCAGGAGCTAAGTTATTGAAGCTATAGGCCCCTGACTCGTCGGTGGTGGTGCTATCTAACTGATTACCATCTGCATCCAGTAATAAAACCGTTACCCCGGCGATACCCTCTTCACCAGCATCTTGAAGCCCATTCTGGTTGATGTCGTAAAATACGAAGTCTCCTAAACCGCCCCGTTGAATTAACCCTGCATCTAAAGTGCCGTTAAAGTCTCCTGACTCTAGCACGATAGTTTGAGTCATACCATTTTCGGGGTCTGCATCAGAGTCAACGGTGTCATCGTCACCCACATTCGGCTCAGTAAATTCAAAGCCCTCTGGTGCCACAAACATGACTTTGTATTCCCCTGGAATTAAACCAGTGAAGGCATATTCTCCATTAACATCGGTGGTGGTGGTAATGGGGTTGCCATTTTCATCTAATACTGCGCTACCATCAGGGTTTTGTAGTTTGACTTCTACTCCTGCAACACCGTTTTCTCCTGCGTCTTGGATACCGTTACCGTTGCTGTCTTCAAAGACAAAGTCTCCTAACCCTGCTGTGTTGTAGAAACCAGCATCAATGGTGGGATCGTTTTCTCCAGGGTTTAAAGTTACCACGTCAGAAATCAGGCCATCGGAGTCATTGGTGGGGTCATCTCCTTGTTGACGGGGACTGACACTATCCAACCCCTCTGGTTGTTCAAATTCGACTTTATAATCACCGGCAATGACTTCAAATTCATAATTGCCGTTTGCATCAGTGGTAGTGGTGTCGATAATTTCACCGTCTTCAATCACCCCGTCACCATCTACATCGGCTAAGAGATTAACGGTTACGCCGGCAATACCATTTTCTCCTGCGTCTTGGATCCCATCTGCGTCTGCATCTAACCAAACTCTATCCCCTAATTTGGCTAGTTCCACTTCACCAATAATAATTTGATTATCGGGTAACCCATCTCCGGTGCTATCGGGAATAAAGATCACTGCCATTTGTCCGATGACTTGTTCCCCGAAGATGGTTGTATATTCAAAACTGGGAACGAAATTGTCCCCATCGAGTTCCGCTAGAGCAATAATTCTATCAATTCGATCTTGATCAACTGCGCCTATTCCTGGTCCACCACTGGTGGGTGTATCGTCAATGAAATGCCAAATGGCTTGTTGAACATCTCCAGAGGTGACTTTTCCTAAACTGTTACCATTAGCATCAAATAGTTCTTTCCCTTCAAATCCTTGATTGATAATCCAGTTAACAATGTCTAGATTCTCTGGAAATTCAATGATGTTCCCTCCTGTTAATCCTGCGGCTTCGAGGGCTTCTAAATCATAGCTGGAATAAACATCGGCAGTATATTCTGGCAACCCATCAAAGGGTTCCCTATCTACGGTAATAAATCGATCAGTATCAATACAATAACTATCAAAGGTCATTCCCTCTAAGACGTTATCGGTTCCTGGACTATCTTTGATAGTGACATCGAAAAAACTGGAGGTGGCTTCATTACCTGCATCGAAGACGACACTAAAGACGACTTCGCTGGGCAGGGCTGCGGTTAATTTTTGAATGGTAGATTGATCGGGCATGGTTTACGACTTTCTTGTGAAAACTGAATAAGAATAATTAGGTAAATTGATTAATCTTTTTTAACTTCCTATATTCAGCCTACACAGAGGATGTTAGCTTTCACGTTAGCGTTAATGTATAACTTTAGCGATGAGGCAGAAAGAAAGCTTTTTCTTACATCCAACTCAGGTTGGCAAGTTGTTTATGCCGCTTCGAGAGTATTGTAGCTTTTTTATTTTCTCTCTAAACAATCACAATCTTTCGTCAATCCCTTTAATTGACTTTTTTGCCAACGGTTTGATTATGATGAAATAAGCCCCTTTGCGCTTTCCTAGTTCCATGAAGTCCATTTCAGTTATTCGCGCTCGCCTCCTTGCTTCTGAAGACACCCTTTGTTCTCTCTGGCAACTTATGGCGCACCCCTACAGCGAACTTGTAAAAACCTTACTTGAATACATCTCCACTCATCCTGATTTTTCGACTTGGTTGAAAAAATGCCGACTTCCTGACACCCTTATCAAAGATTACGCCAAGATTCTTAAAACTGAATCTCCTTATCAAGACTTACCTGGACGCTTTCGAGATTCAGCCGTTATCCTAGTCTCCGCCATTTACAAATCTTGGTTTGCCATTAAAAAATATAAACTCCTCTCCCTGCAAGGAAAAAAACGGTTTCTTGCTCTTCTCAAAAGTGACGAAGAACTACAAAAAGACAGTGGATACGATATCTACACCCTGACGAGCGAGGCTGAAAAATTACTCCGAGATACTCAAGAACAACTCGAACAACAATGGCAAGAGCAGCAAACTAGACCTATAGAGGAACAGGCTATTTTCTGGCAAATTACCAATCATCTTTACTACTTATACGATCAAACCAAATCTGTCAAAAAACGGTCTGTCATCGCTTATCTCATTAAAAACGGTCATCAACTTCCTAATCAACCCGAAGATCCTCAAGCTCACCTGCTACGTTACACACGAAAAAAGATCGAAATCCAGCGCCTCGAAGCTCAACTTAAAGCGAATGCTCCTCACCCAAGAATCCTCGATAATCGTCTTTGGTTAGACGCTCTTAATCAATCTTTAAGAGCTATTACTGAAGTCAACGAGTTAAAACAATTACAAAGAGAACTCTCACAAAAATTTCCCCATTTACCCTATCCCGTTTCCTACATTTCCAATATCGATCTCTATTGGTCACTCAATGACCAGGGACGGATTTGTGTTACCTTTAATGGACTCAAACTTAAGAAGATTATATTTGAACTGGCTTGTGATCGACGACAGTTACCTTATTTTCAACGTATTCTATCCCAGTATCAATGCTATCGACGAAAAGATATCTCTGTTCCGGCTGGTTTACTTCTACTGCGTTCGGCCCAATTGATTTGGAAACCCGCAACCAATAAAGGAGAACCTTGGAATAGCCATTACCTTTATCTCCATTGTTCCATTGATCAATGTCTTTGGTCACAAGGGGGTATTGAACAAGCTCGACAAGAACTTATCAAAAAAACTCAACAGAAACTCATTTCCTGTCAAGCCAAAGAAAAAGAAACACCTCTCACCCCTCATCAAAAGCAAAATATTAAGCAATTAGAAACATCCCTAGAAAAACTTAAAACTTTTGATATTAACCATTTACACCCCACTCAATCCCACAATTTTGACAAACATTCTGACATTATTATCGGTGTCTCTTTCGGACTTAAAATCCCTGTTACCCTCGCTATCATCAACATACGGACCAAAGCCAATCTGGGCTTTCTTTCTCCTCAACAACTTTTGAGCCGAACTCACACTATCTTAGCGCCTCAGCCTTTAAATACACCCTCATCTACTCGGCGAAAAAAACGAAAAGTCAGTGATTATCAACGCTATCAAAATTATCTACAGCAAAGACACGACAATCAACATCAACGCCATAAAGCTCAGAAAAAATTTGCTCATAACCAACTCGCCGAAGCTAATACGGGAAAATACTTTAGCCGACTCTTTGCCCAGTCCATCATCGAAGTCGCTCAAACCCATCAAGTCAGTATTATCGTCGTAAGTAACCTAAAAAATATTAGAGAAGGTATAGAAGCTGAAATCAGAGCCAGAGCGGAGTTAAAGTATCCGAAAGATAAATATTTACAACAGAAATATGCCCAGGAATTTCGCTCTAGTGTTAATCAGTGGAACTATAACCAACTGACTCAATGTATTTCCCATGCTGCCCTCAAAGCTGGCATTGAGGTTACTAGCGTTCGAGAAAATATCAGGGGAACTCAACAACAAAAAGCCAGGCAACTTGTCCTTAACTACCTGAAAAGCCAACAAGAGGCGGCTCAAAATTCGGATGTTTAATATCCAAACAATCAACTATAATTAAAATGCGCCAGCATTCATGCGAAAGCTCACGGATGTTTGGAGTGAGGGTTTGTTTGACTGCATCGCAGTCCTACTTTCTGTACCCTACGGTACTGTCTGCCTCTGAAGCTGAGTCAAGGCTCAAGTCTCGCTTTGACTGACACAATCCAACATAATCAAAACATATCTGCTTTGATTATAGCTTGGTAAGGTCGCACCCAAGCAAAGGAGGTCTGGATTTCTGGGGAGACTATTCCGAGCAGGAGTCCTAGAACCTAACGCCCACCACGAAAAAAACCAACATAATGGTTTCTATCATGGCAAGTGTGATGCCTAGTCGTCAAGGATGGTACTAAAACACCCCTTTTGGGGAATCTCTTTTGGAACTCTCAAATCACGACCTGTGTTTACTTTCATCAGTCGTTTTCTTGTGATAAAAAATTGACAAGGAGGGTGATATAAGTTTTTCAAACAGAGCCGTCAGAAAAGCAACTGAAAGCTTTGTTAAAGCAGGTTTGTAGAATCTAGAGTATCATACGAGTTTTTAAACTTTTATTGATTGAAAGCACTTATACGTTCGGAGGGACGTTGTGCCTATGTCGTGCGCCGGCGCTGAGTGTCATAGGGGTTTATAGCTTCTCATTGATTGAAAGCACTTCGTTCGGGATTATAACACTAAATTCCAATCTGGAAGATAGTGCTAATTGATTTGCATAGTTATATTTGTGGGAAAGTAAAGTAAATCAAACAATAGCTGAATGAGCAAAAGATTAGTTTTTTATATATAAGCAAACCTTATAACTGAATAGTGGTCTTGTACTCTTATTAGTTCAAGCTCACTATTTTAGGACAAATATCTCTTTAAATCTGGATTGGGTTTTAGAATGATCTAAATTGATTTTTGTGAGATGGTTCTCCAAGAGCCATGTAAATCAGTTATAATGGCGATTATAGGCGAGTTGGAAATAAGCGATTGGACAAATACCGCTTTAAAACTGACAAATATCTCTTTAAAGTACATGTGACATTAATTCTTTAAAACAAGAAAAAAGTTTATTTTCTGAGATTTTTCAGCAGTGCAGAATTTCCTTTTAATTATTAAAACCCTTATGAAAAGAAGCTTACAACCAATTTCTCTTTCTAGTTTGTGACAATAATTCTTTAATTTTGGACAATAATTATTTAATGTACAATAATTATTTAATGTACAACAAATAATGTGTCACTGTACAGTACAACAAATCGGGATGACTGGATTCGAACCAGCGGCCCCTTCGTCCCGAACGAAGTGCGCTACCAAGCTGCGCTACATCCCGTTAGCATCTTAATTGTACCAAAATTGACGGCTAAAAATCATTAAGACTTCCCACATTACTCACGTCAACCCCAGAACAAGCACGCTTGATCAAACCCGCTAACACTTTACCCGGTCCCACTTCTAGCACTTGAGTAATCTCTTGTTGAGGCAACGCTAACATAATCTCACGCCAACGCACCGATCCGGTCATTTGTTGGATTAAACGTTCTTTTAAAACTGTTGCCGAGGTACTGGGAGTGGGGTCAACATTAGATAAGACAGGAACCTTCCCATCAGAAAACTTAAACTCCTCTAATAACTGTTTAAACTTTCCGGCTGCTTCGGCCATCATGGGCGAATGAAACGCCCCGGATACCTTCAAAGCAATAGCCCGTTTACTCTTAACTTGGGAACAGAGTTGATCCACCGCTTCGGGTGTCCCAGAAATAACCACTTGTTGCTCACTGTTATCATTAGCCAAAACCACATCAGGAATAGCTGCGATCGCTTCTTCTAACTGGGCGCGATCAAACTTCATCAACGCCACCATCTTACCCCCAGCCGACTCACTCATCAACTCAGATCGACGTTTAACCAAGGTTAACCCGGTGGCAAAATCGAACACTTCTGCTGCGTATAAAGCGGAATATTCCCCTAAACTATGACCCGCCACTAAATCGACTGTTTGTCTTTTATCTTTCAACAAATCGATTAAAATACTTTCTACCACATACAAACAGGGTTGAGTGTATAACGTCTTGGATAACTCGCTTTCATCCCCTTGACACCGATCAAACACCGACCAACCTAAGATATCTTTGGCCTGTTCAAAGCGATCTTTTCCGATGGGAGTTGTGACTAAATCTCCCCCCATTCCTACTGCTTGTGATCCTTGTCCTGGAAATACCCACGCTGTTTTCATAATTAATATCCGAATAATTGTTTCTTGTTTAAACACCCCAACGGAAAATGGCTGCGCCCCAAGTTAACCCGGCACCAAACCCTGATGTCGCCACCACATCCCCCGATTGGATTTTTCCTTCCCTAATGGCTTCATCCAGGGCAAGGGGAATGGAGGCTGCTGAAGTGTTACCATACTTATCTAAATTGGCAATGACTTTCTGGGCAGGAATTTTCAGCCGTTTGGCTACCGCATCGATAATTCTTTGATTGGCTTGGTGTAGAATGAGCCAGTCGATATCATCAGTGGCTAATCGGGCGTTAAACAGTGCCTTTTCTATGACTTCTGGCACTTTTTCTACGGCAAAACGATATACGTCTCGTCCTTTCATGGTAATGGGCTGATAAGTGCCTTGATTAATGGTTACACCTTCTTTTAACCCTTTGTCTGTGCCGTGATAGCCCAGGTTTAGGGCATCGTGTTGTTTACCATCGCTGTACATGGCAAACCCTAACAGGTGATCATGGTCTGGAATGCCTTGACAAACCACTGCCCCGGCACCATCCCCAAAAAGAACGCAAGTGTTACGATCCGACCAATCCACCCAACGGGAAAGGAGATCAGCCCCGATCACGAGGACATTTTTATAGACTCCGGTACGGATAAATTGGGCTGCGGTGATTAAGCCAAACACGAAACCGGAACAAGCAGCCGTTAAATCAAAGGCCACCGCCTGCTCCGCTTCTAAGAGATGTTGTACTTTCGCTGCACTGCCAAAGAGATCATCGGCCGTAGAGGTAGCCAAGATAATCAAATCCATATCCCCAGGGGTTAGCCCGGCCATGGCGATCGCTTCTCTGGCTGCTTGAGCGGAGAGTTCACTCAAGGATGAGTCTGTTGTGGCTAAATGTCGCTGACGGATTCCGGTGCGGGTGCGAATCCATTCGTCGGACGTTTCGACCAAAAGACTTAAGTCGTCATTGGTCATCACTTGTTTTGGTGCAGCCGAACCACAACCTATGATGCTTACCCCGATTGCTTTCAATAGCCTTTCCCCCTAACGGTTCCTAATAATGACCAAATGCTCATCCCCTTATTATCCCATTATTTTTCCACCGATGCTTGAACAGTATCGGGGGTGGTATTTTTTTGGGAAGCTTTGATGCGATCTAATATTTGATTATCCACCGCTTCTTTGGCCAGACGAATGGCGTTAAAAATGGATGGCGCATTGGAGCTACCATGACTAATAATACAAATACCGGCCACCCCCAATAATAAAGCTCCTCCGTGTTCGGCGTGATCGATCCGTTGTTTGAGCTTTTTGAGGTTGGGTTTCAAAATGGCGGTTCCTAGAACCCCGCGCCATCCTTGGGGGAGTTCTTCGCGCATGATTTGTAAGACGATTTCTCCTACCGCTTCAGCGAATTTCAAGAGAACATTTCCCACAAAACCGTCGCAAACAATGACATCAAAGTTGCCTGACAGCACATCTCGTCCCTCAGCGTTACCAATAAAAGGGATGGTTGGGTTATTTTCTAATAGTTGATAGGTAGCTAGGGCTAAATCGTTCCCTTTGCTAGATTCTTCCCCAATATTGAGTAGTCCCACCTTGGGTTGCTCGACCCCCATCACATATTGACTGTAAATGGTCCCCATCTGGGCAAATTGTTCTAGATATTTGGGACGACAATCTACGTTTGCCCCTACGTCTAAGACAATTACCGATTTCCCTGCTAACAGGGTGGGAAAGACGGTTCCAATGGCCGGACGATCGATGCCTTTGAGACGACCTAATCTCAGGGTTGCGGCCCCCATGGCCGCCCCAGAATGTCCGGCGGATACCACTGCATCGGCCCGATTTTTCTTGACGAGATCCATGGATACATTGATGGAGGCTTTCGGTTTGCGTCGAAGTTCACTAATGCCTTCGTGCATTTCGATCGCCCCTTCTGAGTCTACAATTTCTATATTGGGAGAGGGATTATGATCTTGGAGAGATGCTTCGATGGACGGGCGATCGCCCACCAATAAAATGTCCACATCCAACTCTTTGGACGCTCGGATTGCCCCGGCGACGATTTCTTTGGGGGCATAATCTCCCCCCATAGCATCGACTGCTATTCTTGCGCGATTTCCTGCCATTGCTCAAAACCATAGAAGCCACCAAGATTTTAACAGAAGCTTTGAACAATTTTGAAATGAATTCCTTGTGATTCCCCTGAGCATACTCATTATGATTATGAATTAATCCCTTAGGAGTTCGGAGTCTGGCGTTAAGAGTCTCTGCCAGTGAATGTTATTGCATCTATGCAATTTCAGGAAGAGAAGGGCAAGTTATAAGATAAGATAGGATGTGTCAAATAACATTTTCAAAGATGAATTTTTTAACAAATCTTTTTTCTGCCCCTAATTTAAGCCAAGAATCAACTCAAAAGAAAGAACAAATTGGACTCCCTCGAACTAAAAAAAGTCGTCGAGGAATACAGATAAAATCCCCCGAAGAAATTGCCATTATGCGTCAATCTTCTCTAATTGTGGCAACGGTTCTCAAAGAAATTCAAGAGATAGTTAAACCGGGGATGACTACAGGAGATTTAGATAATTATGCCGAACAAAGAATCAGAGAAATGGGAGCCAAACCTAGCTTTAAAGGTTATTATGGGTTTCCAGGCTCCATTTGTGCCAGTATTAACCAGGAAGTGGTTCATGGCATTCCGAGTGTTAAAAGAAGAATTCGCAGAGGGGATGTTTTAAAAGTAGATACTGGGGCTTATTATCAAGGATATCATGGGGATTCTTGTATTACCATTGCCGTTGATCAAGTATCAGCTAAAACCTCTCGTTTAATTCGTGCAGCAGAAGAGGCTTTATATGCAGGAATTAGTCAGGTAAAAGCAGGAAATTATTTATCAGATATTGCCGGAGCTATTGAAGATATCGTTAAAAAATACGGCTATTCTGTGGTAGAAGATTATACCGGTCATGGGGTAGGACAAAACTTACATGAAGAACCCCCCGTGTTTAATTATCGTACCCAAGAAATTCCCAATATTAAGCTGAAAAAAGGCATGACCTTAGCCATTGAACCCATTGTTAATCAAGGGTCAAAATATACCAAGACTTTACGCGATCGCTGGACAGTGGTAACAGTGGATAATCGATTATCGGCACAGTTTGAGCATACCGTATTAGTCACAGCAACAGGGTACGAAATATTAACAGATAGAACTCATCTTAGTTCAGTTCGGAGTTAGGGGTTCGGAGTTAGGAGTTATTGATAATTAGTTGACAATTTGGACGAATAACAATTGGTCATGTTTCGGTATTTTCTACTTTTCAGAAGAGACTAACAGCTATTTTGTCGACTACTATTAAGGTATAAGACAATGTTTTCGAGGATCGTTCTACAGGAGATATGGATTACAAAGATTACTATGCCACATTGGGTGTCAATAAAAACGCCAGTGCAGACGAGATCAAAAAAGCCTTCCGCAAACTAGCGGTAAAATATCATCCTGACAGAAACCCTGATGATAAGCAAGCTGAGGAACGGTTCAAAGAGATCAGCGAAGCGTATGAAGTGTTGTCTGATGGGGATAAACGCAAGAAATACGACCAATTTGGCCAATATTGGAAACAAGCGGGTCAAAGCACTTGGACGGGTGCTGGTGCTAATGTAGATATGGGGAACTTCGATTTTAGCCAGTATGGTAACTTTGACGAGTTCATTAATGAATTATTAGGGCGGTTTTCCACCCCAGGTGGACCGAAAGCCGGAGGCTATAATTACAGTGGTTCAAGAACTGGATATACTGGCTATGGTAGCGGTTTTGGCAACCAAACCCCAGCCCCAAACCGAGAAGCAACCCTTAAGCTGACACTTTCTGAGGCGTTTCGGGGGGTACAAAAACGGCTCAACTTAGGGAATGAGATCATCGATGTCCGCATTCCACCAGGGGCAAAACAGGGGAGTCGTATCCGTGTTCGAGGGAAAGGGGGAAGTAGTCCCTATAGTCAAAATAGAGGAGACTTGTATCTCAATGTCGAACTGACTCCCCATAACTTTTTTAAATTTGAAGAGGATAATCTGGTGTGTGAAGTCCCTATTACCCCTGATGAAGCGGTTTTAGGAACAACGATAGACGTACCTACCCCGGATGGGATGGTGACGGTTAAAGTGCCTCCTGGAATTCGTTCGGGCCAGTCCTTACGGTTGCGTGGTAAAGGATGGGTTAACCAGAAAAAGGGAAGAGGAGATCAATTTGTGAAAATTATCATTGAGACTCCTCAAAATATCAGTGAAACGGAACGAACCTATTACGAAAAAATTCGCGATAGTCGCACTTATGAACCCCGTAAACATTTACAACAGATTAGTTTGTAAACTTACCCAAAAGATAGTTTATGATTGGGTGATCGCTTCAATTCTAAAATAGATAGGATGATTAAGAATGTTTAGTCTCCTCGTAACCGAAGGAATATATTTTTAACAACTTCATCCCGATACTGAGAAAGGGATTGTATCTTGTCATCTCTTTTAGAGTCTCGAAGATAATCTTTGATTCTCTTAAACTGAGATTGTAAATGACGATTGTAAAACTTTTGTCCACAAGTAAACTCAGCCTTAATAAAGTCTTCAGGAACTTTACTAAATACCCCTTCGACTTCGGATAAGATATCATTAGCATCGATATCATTAGGATTTTTAGAGTCACTATCTTCTGCAAGAATAACTTTACAAACAGCCATAAAAATTTTCCCTAAATCCATCCATTCACTAATACAATGGAAATATAAACTTCTCAGCTTTGAAACATTAAATTTATTATCTCGAACAGTCTTATTATTAGGGGGAACACTCTTCTAAAATAGTGAACTGTACATGGTTAATGGCTAAATTACCGATAGAAACCTGTTGCTTATTTAAGACAACACCATCGATCATTAACCGTTCAAAGGGAACCCCTTTACTCATTTCTGCATGATACCAAGC
>JASJBX010000231.1 GCA_030066295.1 Crocosphaera sp. | reverse complement strand
GCAAAAGTTCCTAGTATTCACCGAGAACGGCGGCTCTTCGTGGTAACAGCAGGGGAGAATCCCCAACTATAATTTTATTTAGTTGGGGTTCCGTTCAATTGATTAGAAGACGTGATCCTGATGCTGCGTCAAATTTGGATGTCTGGCTCAAAAAAATCATTCGAGAATACGGCGAGCGGATCTTTCCCATAACCCAAGAAATTGCCGAAACATGGGGAAAAATGAATGTACCTGACCCTATTTCTACTGTAGACGGGCTACTTGCAGCAACAGCCAAGGTACATAATTGTACTTTCGTGACGCGGAATACTAAGGATATTATGCGGTGCGATGTTCTTTACCACAATCCTTTTATATAAAGAGTGAAATCATCCCTACTGCAACATCAAAGCGACTTGTTTGGCAAAATAAGTCAAAATCAAATCTGCCCCTGCCCGTTTCATGCTGGTAAGAGTTTCTAAAACGACTTTCTTTTCATCAATCCAACCTTTTTGTGCAGCAGCTTTAACCATTGCGTATTCACCACTAACGTTATAAGCAGCAACAGGTAAGTTGGTATATTCTTTGATGCGACCAATAATATCGAGATAAGCTAAAGCTGGTTTAACCATAACGATATCCGCACCTTCAGCAATATCTAAAGCTACTTCTTTAATGGCTTCTCGACTATTAGCAGGGTTCATTTGATAGGTTTGTTTGTCCCCAAATTGAGGGGCAGATTCCAAAGCGTCGCGGAAAGGTCCATAATAAGCTGAGGCGTATTTTGCTGAATAAGCGAGAATTCCTACCTCAAAATGACCAGCAGCATCTAAACCTTTGCGAATGGCTCCTATTCTCCCATCCATCATATCGGAAGGGGCGACGATGTCGGCTCCTGCTTCTGCTTGAGAAATGGCTTGTTTGACTAATACTTCTACTGTTTCGTCATTGAGAATTTTGCCATCTTTGACGATACCATCATGACCGTAGCTAGAAAAAGGATCAAGTGCTACATCAGTAATGACAGTCATTTCAGGAATTTCTTGTTTAATGGCTTTTATCGTACGCTGTACTAAACCATCGGGATTATAGCTTTCTGTCCCTGCGTTATCTTTCTTTTCCGTAGCAATGAGGGGGAAAAGAGCGATCGCATTGATTCCTAAGTTAGCAGCATCGGCTATTTCTTTGAGCAGTAAATCGAGGGTATAACGATAGATTTCCGGCATGGAAGGAATTTCTTCAAGCTGGTTTTCTCCTTCCATAACAAACACCGGATAAATCAAATCATTAACGGTTAATTGGGTTTCCCGTACCATACGACGTAAAGAGGAGGTGCGACGAAGGCGACGAGGACGATGGAGTAAGGAGAGATGTTCAGTAGTAGAACTCATAACGTCTGGTGGCGAACTGGTTCATAAAAACGATAATCATTATTATACAACGAGAATGATTATCATTTTAATCCGATTCTCTGACTGGAGATTCCTAAGTCTGTTATGGTGTATTTATTGTTTAGCAACCACAAAAACAAAAGAATTCAGGGTGTCATCACCAATGACAAATAATAAAGACAAATATATCTTAGCTCTTGATTTAGGAACCACAGGCAACCGCGCGATTGTCTTCAATCATGAAGGGTCAATGGTTGGCCAAGCATACAAAGAATTAACCCAACATTACCCCCAACCCGGGTGGTTAGAACACGATGCCCTAGAAATTTGGCAAGATACCCTCAGCGTTTTAGAACAAGTCTTAGAAAAGACCAATATTGCCGCCACAGACATCGCAGCCATCGGTTTAACCGTCCAACGGGAAACCTGTTTATTGTGGGATAAAACCACCGGTAAACCCCTTCATAAAGCGATCGTCTGGCAGGATAGACGTACCTCCCCTATGTGCAGTCGATTGAGAGAAGAAGGTAAGGTTAAGGAGATTGAACAGCGCACAGGATTGGTGTTAGACCCCTATTTTTCCGCCACCAAACTCGCTTGGTTAATAGACTGGGTAAAAGAACATAAACCAGACACCAATTTTGATAACGTCATCGCCGGAACCGTTGATACTTGGATGTTGTGGAACCTGACTGGGGGGAAAGTTCACGCCACAGACCATAGTAACGCCTGTCGAACCATGTTGATGAATCTGGATACTCGCCATTGGGATGACACCCTGCTGGATTTATTCGAGATCCCCCCCCATATTATGCCCGAAATCAAACCCAGCATGGGAAAGTTTGGTCATACGGATGTTGATTTATTAGGGGTAGAAATCCCCATCACCGCTATTTTTGGGGATCAACAAGCAGCCCTCTTTGCTCATGGTTGCAATCGTCCCGGATTGCTCAAATGCACCTACGGAACCGGTGCTTTCCTCATTGTACAAGCCGGCCACGAAGTGATGCGTTCCCCCAACGGTTTATTATCCACTGTGGCTTGGACGAAGGAGCAATCGGTTAATTATGCTCTAGAAGGGGCTATTTTTACGGCAGGAGCTTCGATTCAATGGTTAAGAGATGGCATTAAACTGATCAACAGTGCTGCCGAAACCGAGGGCATCTGTCATCAAGTTTCTAATACCAATGGGGTCTATTTTGTCCCCGCATTGAGTGGTTTAGGCGCACCTCACTGGGATATGACCGCACGGGGGTTATTTTTGGGTATTACTGGTGGTGTGCAGCGAGAACACATGGTACGGTCTGTTTTAGAAGCGATCGCCTATCAAGTTAAAGAAGTGGTCGATGCCATGAATAAAGATTCCGATTTATCCGTGGCGCGGTTGAAAGTCGATGGCGGTGCCTCTCAAAATAACTTTTTAATGCAGTTCCAAGCCGATGCGTTGGGGGTTCCCATTGAACGTCCCATGGTTGCCGATGCGACAGCACAAGGGGCAGCCTTTGGGGCTGGCCTAACGGTGGGTTATTGGGATGATTATGATCAACTGATTGCCAGTCGCAAAGTCGATCGCATCTTTGAACCCGGAAAAAATGCCCCGACGGTACAAGACAACTTTGCAACCTGGAGTAAGGCCGTCGAACGAGCCAAGCATTGGATCGAAGATCCACTTGATGCCTAACCTGAGTGGGGAGTGTGGGAAGACGAGAAACCAGTTGATCTTTTTCTTCCCCCTGCCCCCTCTACTCCCCCTGCCTTCTTCAACGTATTGATTGTTGACTAGGGATTCGCTACACTAGATTGGGTGTGTGACGTTCCATACACTCACATTCGTAGAGTGTAGGCTTCAAGCGGAAATTATCCTTCTTGAACTTCCTTCAAGGTACTCCTTCTTTCCCACGACGGCATTTTCTACTAAATTTTGTCCTATTCCACCATCAATGGCCACCATGTCTAATAGCCTAGAAACAGAATTGCAAACCCTACAACGAGAGGCAGAAAAAGAAATTCCTGCCGTTGACAGTTTAGAAGCATTAGAACAATTACGCATCAACTATTTAGGGAAAAAGGGCAAACTGTCCCAAATTTTGCGGGGAATGGGTAAATTAAGCGCGGAGGAACGCCCTCGTGTTGGTTCTTTGGCCAATGAAGTCAAAGAAGCCCTACAAACAAACCTAGATAACCAACGCAACAGCCTAGAAACCGCTAAATTGAAGGCGCAACTAGCAGCAGAAACCCTTGATGTGACTATGCCAGGAGTGGGTCGTCCTTCAGGCCGTTTACACCCTCTCAACAGTACCATTGATCGAGTTTTGGACATCTTTGTTGGGTTAGGGTATCAAGTGGCCACCGGTCCCCACGTAGAGACAGACTACTACAACTTTGAAGCATTGAATATCCCCCCCGATCACCCGGCTAGGGATATGCAAGACACTTTCTTTTTGACGGAGAATGTCTTGATGAGAACCCATACCTCTCCTGTGCAAATACGCTATATGGAAACCCATGAACCCCCCATCCGTATTGTTGCCCCAGGAAGGGTTTATCGTCGGGATACAGTGGATGCAACCCATTCGGCGGTGTTCCATCAAGTAGAGATTTTAGCAGTGGATAAGGGGTTAACCTTTACGGATCTTAAGGGAACCATCAAAGAATTTTTAACCCAAATGTTCGGGGAAGCATTACCCGTTAAGTTTCGCGCCAGTTATTTCCCGTTTACGGAACCCTCTGCAGAGGTTGATGTTCAATGGCAAGGAAAATGGTTAGAGGTGATGGGTTGCGGGATGGTTGATCCCAATGTCTTAAAAGCAGTCGGTTATGATCCTGAAGTTTATACTGGATTTGCTGCAGGATTAGGGATCGAACGGTTTGCTATGGTATTACATCAAATTGATGATATTCGTCGTCTTTATAATAGCGATATGCGGTTTTTGAGTCAGTTTTAATAACACTAATCTTTTAGCCCTTTCCTCTTCTTTGTCTATATTCAAATTAAGGGCAAAAAGATCGTAAAAATCTCTCCCCGTTGCGATCGCTGACGGACAATTAATTTCCCCCCCAAACGATTAAACAGGTTTTTGGTAACATCTAAGTTTAAACTCACACTCCCAGTTTCCGGTTGCAATAATAACAGTTGTCCCAATGCTTTAAACGGGTTATGTTGTCGAGAGGATTCTGTCTGAAACTGTAACTTTAATTGATGACCGGCGGTACTTACTTGTACCTTAATTTGTCCCCCACCCGATAAACTACGGGTACATTTTTCAATTAACCCGCTTAACACCTGATCCAACATCCCTGGATCACTTACTACCTGGGGTAATTTTTTCGGTATTCCTACCTCTAAATCAACGTTACGTCGTTGTGCTTGTCGCTTCCAACGGGGAATGGATTGATGAAATAAGCTGTCTAAAGAAGTTCTCACTAATTCCACAGAAGCATTTTGATAAGCCTTACTCTTTAATTCTGTGGCACGAAAAATTAACTCCATGCGGTTAATTTGTTCGCTACACTCTTGATCAATATTTTCCAATAAACGGCTCATTTTGGGGTCTAACTCTTTATTTCTCAGTAATAACCGAGTCATGGTACGAATACTGGTTAACGGAGTGCGAATTTCATGACTTAATGCTTGAAGTAAGGCCACATCGGTAGACTCTTCTACCGTGGAATTGCTAAACCCATTTTTTGTCGAGCAAACGGTTTGATGATCTGTATGATCTAAGTCTTGATTATGACGGTGTTTGCCAGCTAAAATCGGGGAAATTTGCGGGAAATAATGCAGTAATAAACGACTAAATTCTGTGACCACTTGATAACTGGGAACAGCAGGGGTCAATTGTTCTATTAAGTCGTCCAAATAGGGAAGTTGGGGATGACTGACTAAACTTAGACGCGATCGCAACCCTAACCATCCCTGATCGATCACCTTGGGATCGAAGGAAAATTGAAACGCAGGTAATCCTAAGCTATCTTCTCCCAGTACCATCAATAAGGAAAATTGAGGGGTGACAATTAAACAAAATTGTTCGCTTGCTAAGGGATCTTGAGGAAAGAGCGGAAATTCTGTAATCTTTGGTTGATGGTTACTAGAGGGGGAGTCAGCAAGTCCGGGTAGTTGAAATTGTTTCCAACTCTGTGAATTGAGTTGCAGGGTAAAAATACCTGGCCAGACTATTTTGGTTAGGTCCGGGTGACAGAGGATAGGGGTCGGGGCTGATAAAATGAGTCCTTGAGGGTTAGGACTGTCCGATGAGGTCTTATCTGAGTAGGATAATAATAAGATTTCTAAAGAGGCGATCGCACTGACCCATTGTGCTTGAGATTTGAGTCGTAATTCCTCAATTTCTGTGGGGGTTGGTTCCAATGGAGATGAGGGAACCCTATCGATCCCGGGATCACGGTTAATAATATCGCTTAATTTTTCTAATAACGCCTCAGAAATCATCATATACTTCTCTTAGTTTAGACATTCACCTCTAACTTCCTTGATGATAAACGGATTAAAAAATTTACGACAGGAGTATAACCGAACAATCTACGGTGCAATTTCCTCTAATTATCCTGCATAGCAATTTCTGTTACTCTAGCTACACATTCTCACAGGGGTCAACGGCCATTGACCCCGACAAAATTTATGGTTAAAAATTAATTAATAAATAATGGGAGTAAGACTCTCAGATGAAATCGTTATGGGTTTTGATAATCTTGATTAACGTTTTGTAATTTCATAAAACTATCAAAAGCATACCAAGCCAAAACATACCAAGGAATTGTCTCCAATTGCCATCCTTTTAAGATTAACTGTCGCCCGGCTAATAAGGCAAAACTGAAAGGAATAAGAACCCCTAAATCAACGATATTATTACTAGCTTGTTTAAAACGCTGGTTAAGAGTTTGAGTGATCTGAGTAACGTTAATGGCAGCTTTTGAATTATCAGGAATAAACGAGAGAGACTGGTTAGATTGTTCTGGAAAAGTTACACCCAATTCTTTTAATTTATCAAAGATGTCTGTAGCCTTAAGGGACTGGGGATGATAAAAAATAGTCAGACTACCAATACTAGGATTGGTTCGTACTTTTTCAATGGGTAGTTGATCTTTGAGACTAACAACAATTAAATTGATTGACTCTATCCCTTGTGAAGCTAAAGAGACTCGCATGCGAATGCGGCCAGGGGTGAGACTGAGAACCTCACTAACCCTTAAAGCATCTTGGTTCGATAATTCTCGTGAGGCTCTCGAATCTGTTGCGAATTGTGAGTTATTCATGGTCGGTTTCCTCTTTTTTTATATTTAATTTTTTGTTTTTTTGTGTCGTTTCATAAACTTATGTTGCGAAGAGCGAAGGGAAACCCCAAGTTTTTGAGACAACCAAACTTCAAAGTTATGGATAGGATAGGAACGGGCGGCGATCGCCGGATCAACCATAGGTTCTACGAGAATAGTAAACATTCCCAGACGGTTTCCTGCTAAGACATCGGTAAATAGCCGATCGCCCACCATCGCCACTTGAGGAATCGGTAATTCCATCGCGCGGATGGCTTTTCTAAGTTTTCGTCGAGACGGTTTCACAGCTCCTAATAAATAGGGAACTTCTAAAGAATCAGCGATGCGACCGATTCGGGTTTGACTGAGGTTATTACTCACTAACCAAATGGGAGTTTTCTGACGAATTTCCTCGACCCACTGGCTCAATTCCTGAGAAACATGGCTTTTTTTCAGAGGGACTAGGGTTTCATCTACATCCAAGACTAATCCCTTAATGTGATAATGATCGAGAACGTCTTGGCTCAAACCAAGAATGGTATCTCCTAAAATTAAATCAGGCTGTAAAAGTTTGGCCTTAGACATAAATTGTTTTAATTGAGAGTCCAGATAATTGACATACTCCTAATAACTATATTCTACTCTCAGAAAATATAGCATTTCTAATAAGTTGGGGTTTTTATGCTTATTTAACAACTTGTTATTTATCTTTACAAAATATTATAAAAGTTCATTTTCTTTTCATAAAAATATACAAAAAAAAGTGGATCATTACCAAAGAATGTAAATATACTTATACATAACAAGGTCAGGTAGTAATTGCTACAATCTGTCCTTTATTCTTGTTGTGATTTCATTATTATTCAACCATGACAACCACTATACAAAGCCAAAATCTTTCCCTATGGGAGCGGTTTTGTCAGTGGATAACTAGCACTAATAACCGTCTATACATAGGCTGGTTTGGTGTCATTCTTATCCCGACATTATTAACCGCCACCATCTGTTT
>JASJBX010000230.1 GCA_030066295.1 Crocosphaera sp. | reverse complement strand
TTCAGTAACCAATCCCTAAAATTTTCTCTTTCTTCAAGAGTCATTAATTTTCGAGCATCAACCACTTGAAGAATTAAATCTGAGGTTAACAGTTGCTCTTTTACTAATTGATTTTGCTCTTCTCGATCATTGGTTCCTGGTAGGTCTAAAAATTCCACTCCCATTTTTAAAAGAGAATGATTACAATAAACTTCTACAGATTTGACTTCTTGATTCATACACCTGTTATCATCAAGTGTTGCATATTTTTTCAGAATATTCGTTCCTTCTTGTTCAATAATTTGATCATCATTTAAGGTGATTTTTGTTTTTAATTGTTCTCCATATTTAACATAAATTGCTGCTCCTGTGGTGGGAATGAGATCGATGGGTAAGGTTTTTTCTCCTAGTAAAGCATTTAATAACGTAGATTTACCGTAATTAAAAGGGGCAAAAACAGCTAATCTGAAATTTTCATTCTGACAATAGCTACTGAGGGATAAGATATCTTTTTTAAGGGAAGAATTATCCTCTATTGCCAAAACTTCAACTGCATTATTAAGGGTCTTTGAGAGGTTAATTAAGTGGTCATTCCTGGTCTTCATAGTATTAAAATTACTGACTATAACCTATTGAACTCTTTAGTTATCAAGAAACTGCTTTTAAAAAATTGTTATAGATGCTTTCAATTGATTGAGCTTCCCCCTTAATATCTTGTTGCAATTTTTGTAATCTTTCAAGTTCTTTTTCTTGATTAATTTCGTGAGATTCTTTTTGTTTGACTAAATTATCCAATTCAGATTTACGAGATTGAATATCATCATTCATCCGTTCTGTAATTTGTTTTTCATAGATATCAAAACATTCTTTAACAGCTTCAGAAATTTTAGGAGAATAGTCTTGAGCGATTTGTGGTAAATGCTTAATTAATTCTTTTTTGGCAATTTTAACCAATTGCTGACGGGACTGATCCGCTTGCATAACCCCTATTCCTAACCCTAATAAAGCTAAACTCAGAGGTCCTAAAATAATGCCAGTAATCGCAGTTATAATACTTCCCACTCCTAACACAGTAATAAAATTAAGAATAATATCTTCCCAATTAAACCCCGATCCAGCCATAGCGACCCCTGCAATATTTCCCCTTGTTAAAGAAAAGATTCCTGCTGCCCATTTTGCCCAACTGGGAGCATTATTTTTTTCAGAAGATTGATTAATGGGAGGCAAAGGATTCCCCGTTATTTTTTCAGTAATTCGGTTGGTTACTTGAGCATAAGAATCACCGTAACTGGTCGCAATTTTAGAGAGTTGCAAAAAGGCGGCATCCATTTCTTTTTCTGCCTTTTTACCCCAGTCAGCAATGCGCTCATTAATATACTTTTCAAAAGCATCCCTTAGCTCTTTTTCAAAGGCATCTCGTTTACCGCTAAATAAGAAATCAATAAAGTTTAAATTAGGTTGATAATGGACAAAATCGGACTCAAAGGTATTACCTAGATTCAAAACGTAATCACGAAAAGAGTTAGAAATAACTTTGGCTTGATTATCTCGAATTGTGCGAATTTCTTGTTGAAATTTATCACAAATTTCATTGAGAATTTTAAACTCAGGTTCTACCGAGTTAATTTGTATTTTTAAGTCATCTGCATCTTTTTCAAGGAGAGAAATTCGACGTTCAACTGCTTCGTTTACATGACTGGATGTTTGTTGAGCTAATGTTAATCCTTGTCGAAATTCTGCAATGGCTCTTTCTTGGGTTAGAAAGGTATTCAAAGAAGATAAAAAATCAGAGAAACCTTGATCTTTTAAAGGGGTATTAGGCTGTTTTAACTGTTGTCTTAAAGCATTTAAAGCAGAAATTTCAAAAACTCTTTCTTCATACAGATCATAACCGTCAATTTGACAATATTCTGCTAGATTACTGCAAAAAACTTTCCGTAATTTTTCCTCAGCTTCGGCTAATTCTTCGGTGTCATCTGGATCAATTAAACTATCTTTAACTTGGTCCCAGGCATTAATTAAAAAGAAAATACTTAATCCTCTATCTTTAATATAATTTTCGAGATAACGACGCTCGCCTAGTGTACAGGGTTGAGAGGCTCTTAAAACAAATAAAATAGCATGACAATTATTAATATAGCCGAGAGACAATTCGTTTCTTGCTTCCGTATCATTTAATCCTGGACTATCAACAATTTCGATCCCTTTTTCTAGTAAGGATAATGGGTATTCAACCACTGCATGATCTACGTTAGGAAAGGCTTGAGTTTTCTCTCTTTCTAACTGTTTAGCTTCTGTCGGATCAATAGTATAACGTTGTTTAAAGGTTTTAAAATCTAATGTTTCTGGAGCAGTTCCATCCGTAAAATAAATGGTAACTTTTTTTTCTTTTCCATAGCGAACAATGGTTAATAAAGCGGTACAGGGGTTAACATCACTGGGTAACAAATTTTCGCCTAATAGAGCATTTAAAAAGGTACTTTTTCCTCGTTTCATATCTCCTAAAACTAAGAGACGAAAAAGACCACTTTTTAAGTTTGAGCCAATTTTTTGAAGGTCGTCGATATCCTGAGATAGTTCTAATTTTCCTGAGAGATTTTCCCCCATTGATTCTCCTTTTTCCAGCGTTTTAATCATTTCGTTGAGATGATTAGCCATCTGTGAACGGACATCACTGACCTTTTGTAAATCATCTAATAAAGTTGTTGTTTCACAATTAATCGTCATAGAAAACCTCAGTCATTTAATTTTTAATATAAGTATGTTGTTTGTTACTATGGATAAGGCTAGGTTATTTTTTGTTGTTGGACGGCTCTCCTTCTAAAAATAGTTTATACGATGCCCATGTGACGGAACTAACTAGAATTCCTAACGCTAACCAATAAGCAATTTTAGTGGCCACAAACACCACTACCATTAAAACAAAGAGTTTACCCACAAAGAGGAGTTTTTTCCACCAAGGGATGATGGATTTTTTTCCCGAATTCTCTTTTCTTGTTTGATAAAGAGGCGGTTCTGTTTCCTGGGTTTCACGAGCAATCTCCAACTCCAACTCCCGCAAACGAATTTCTTGTTCTCGTTGCTCTAAAGCTTGTTGTCGTTGCTTTAATCGTTGCTCTTCCTCATTATAATTCATGAATATAAATTGTTATTCAGGTTGATAATTTTAGGGTTCCCTGAAACGACAAATTGTTATCATCACTGGAAATATCCTTCTACTAAGATATCCCCATCCACTTGACGAATGGTAACATCTTTCAATGATAGAGCATCGGACATTTTTTCTAAGCCTAAATCACCCACCGGAGAAGCAGCAGAGACACCACCGATAATTTTTGGAGCAATAAAGGCCATAATTTTTTGGATGACCCCTTCCCTAATCGCTTGCGCCCCTAAAACACCGCCACATTCCCACAAAATAGTAGATAATTGCCGTTCATAGAGAACATCCATCACTTGAGAGGGAGTTAAGGGGGATAATTCGATCACTTCCACCCCTTTGTCCCGTAACGCTGCCTGTAAAGAGGGATTTTTGCCCCATTCTGTAAAGACAAGGGTGGGTGCTATGGTAACATCCCAGAGATGAGCTTGTTGGGGTAGGTGTAGGTTGCGACTCATCACCACGCGGCAAGGGTTGCGTCCCGTGGCTTGATGAAGGGTCAAATTGGGGTTATCCCGTCGAACCGTATTCCCCCCAGCGATCACCGCGTCACAACCAGCCCTAATTTGATGAACCAATTGACGGGACTGGGTTCCTGTTACCCAAGCACTATGGCCCGTACTGCTGGCAATTTTACCATCGAGGGTCATGGCATATTTTAAGATACCGAAGGGGCGATGATGCAGCATACGATGACAAAAGGCCTCATTGAGACGACGACAAGCGGTTGCTTCCACCCCAACGATGACTTCTATTTGGGCTTCTTTTAATCTAGCAATACCCTTCCCTGACACCAAGGGGTTCGGGTCCACCATACCCACCACCACTTTAACCACTTTAGCCGCAATTAAAGCCTCCGTACAGGGGGGGGTGCGACCGTAATGGTTACAGGGTTCCAAATTAACATACACCGTCCCTCCTGCTGCATTTTCCCCCGCTTCTCGTAGGGCGAAAACTTCTGCATGGGGTTCCCCTGGTTTGGGGTGAAAGCCTTCGCCAATAATTTCGCCATTTTTCACCACAACTGCCCCCACCATTGGGTTAGGGGAAGTGTAACCTAACCCCTGACGAGCTAAGGTTATACAGCGTTGCATCATTTGTTGGTCAAACTTTTCTGGGGTCATGATGTAGCCAAAAATACAGACAAAACGGTAAAAAAATTAACAGATCATTGCAAAAAGTTGAAGATTTTCGGCAAAATCTGCGGAAAATCCTTAAGTGACCTTGACGAAATCCAAGGATCATCTTTAGAGTTTATACACTAAAGAAGAAAATAACTGAAGAAGAGAGTTTATCACTCCACATTCAGCTATTTTCAGTGTTAATGATTTTCTTAATCATCTCCTAAAAATGGTATCAACACGAACAAAAAAAGATGTCTCCCGCTGGCAACCCTTAAAAACCATTGCCAGATCCTTCTCTCCTTATTGGATTGCTTGTATTCCCCTAGCAGCTATTATCACCATTGTTTGGAATAAGGCTGTTGTGGCTGAAAATGTAGAAATCAACATCCTAGAAATCACTGAGGCAACCCCTGACGCAATTATTCAACTGCAAGGAACCCTCAATGCCATCTGGGTACTGATTGCAGCGATTCTCGTTATCTTCATGAATGCGGGTTTCGGGATGTTAGAAACCGGCTTTTGTCGTCACAAAAACGCCGTCAATATCCTCTCTAAAAACCTGATTGTCTTTGCCTTAGCCACTCTCGCTTATTGGGCGATCGGTTATTCTCTGATGTTTGGCGGCCCCGAAAACCCCATTATTGGGTTTGGGGGTTGGTTCCTCAGTGGAGAACCGGCTACCTATGGCCTTGATCCCTTTCCCGTGGGACTGCCTGTTTCTGTGGCCTTCTTATTCCAAGCAGCCTTTGCTGGAACGGCGGCCACCATTGTTTCTGGGGCAGTAGCAGAACGGATCAAGTTTAACTCATTTATCATCTTTAGCTTACTGTTAGTGGCTATTTCCTATGCCATCACCGGCCACTGGGTTTGGAGTGGGGGTTGGTTAGGGTCCCTAGGTTTCAGTGACTTTGCTGGTTCTACAGTGGTTCACTCCGTTGGCGGTTGGGCGGCCTTAGTGGGTGCAGCTATGCTTGGCCCGAGAATGGGTAAATACCTCGAGGGGCGTCCCCAAGCCATTCCTGGCCATAACATGAGTATTGCTACCCTAGGGTGTCTTATCCTTTGGATCGGCTGGTTCGGGTTTAACCCCGGTTCTCAGTTGGCTGCGGATAGTGCCGTTCCCTACATTGCTGTTACTACCAACCTCGCTGCTGCTGCAGGTGGTGTGGCGGCCACCCTTGTTGCTTGGTTTAAGGACGGTAAACCTGACCTCTCCATGATTATCAATGGTATCTTAGCCGGGTTAGTGGGTATCACCGCCGGTTGCGATGGGGTATCCTATGCCGGTGCAGTGGTTATCGGTGCGATCGCTGGTGTTATCGTTGTTTTTTCTGTTAGCTTCATCGATACGGTTCTCAAGATTGATGATCCGGTTGGGGCGGTTTCTGTTCACTTAGTTAACGGAATGTGGGGAACCTTGGCCGTTGGCTTATTTAACACGGAATCTGGTTTATTCTACGGTGGTGGTATTGGTCAACTGATTAATCAAATCATCGGTATTGTTGCTATTGGTGCGTTTACGGTTGCTTTTAGTGCGGTTGTTTGGACAGTGCTGAAAATGACCATTGGTATCCGTGTCAGTGCTGAAGAAGAACTGAATGGTCTTGATATTGGAGAACATGGTATGGAAGCTTATCATGGGTTTATGAAAGAACCCGATGGGTTTGGTGGTTCAGGTTCTCATAATATTAACGACGATATTCCTACAGGTGCTGGAATGTAATTGATTTCCATCTCAACCGTAAGTCCGCTATTAGTGCGGACTTTTTTTATTGTTAGAAAAATAAGCAAAATTTAAGCAATCCTAATATAAAAGGAGGTGTTATATTCCATGAACACATCCTATAAAATTAGTCAAAAAATTGATCATCAAGAATAGAAATTAATGAATAAGGACATTGTTGAGGAAACGTATCGAAGGATAATCTAGTTTCTGCTTTAGCTTGTTTAATTGCTTCTTGGTAACTTTCATCAAGAATCTTATTAAGATAGGGTTTTAAACTGGGGGATTCTTTTAAAGCTTTTTTGATACGTCGACGATGTTCTAAAATACTTCTTTCCCAACTTCCTGTCCGTTTTTTAGGTTGATATTTCCATTTTAATAGATGAAGTAAAAGAACAATTAAATTGCTTTCTAACGCTCTCCTTTCACTTCTTCCTATATCTTCAATTTCCTCTAATAAATTATTCCAATCTACTTGTTGATAGTTTTTTTGTCGTAACTTCTCCAAGTTACTTTCTATCCATTGCAGGTAATCAGTTTCGTATAAATTTGAAGTATTTATTTTTGTTGTTTCCATAAGTTTAACTCGATCTATAAATAATTTTAGTGTTGTGTTGGTTTTCCTGTCGTCAACCCAACCTACCAGATCGGCGATCGCTTTGGTTAACTTGTAATATGAATTAGTTTTCATTTAACCAATTTTCTAAAGGAAAATCAATGATAGTTTTAATTCTAGTGAAATCACTATCACCAGAAACTAAGGTTAATTGATTACGAATTGCTATTGCTGTTATCCAAAGATCATTTTCATCAAAACCTAATTGAGTGATTTTAGTATTTCTTCGTTTTGTTTTTTGTTTAGGGCCGAACTCTTTGATTAAATGTGCTTTGATTTTTCCGTAAATCTTAGCGGTTTTTTCATCTACATAATAAACTCCAATATCAGCTAAAAACTCCTCAAGACGAATTAAGTTTTGCTCTCGATATTTGGAATTTTCAGCCATAAATGTTAGTTCACCTACAGTTATGATTGTAGTAGCTATATTACTTTCTCTAACTCTCCTAATACCATCAAAAATTGTCTTATTTTTCAGCAGTATTAAACTACAATGATTAGTGTCCAAAAGATACATTATTCAAAGGGATTAATATGATTATTTATGATGACTTTACCTCTAGTTTCATACATGAGTTGAAGACATTGTTCTAAGTCATCTCCTTTCCATGTATCTCCATGACGTAAAATTGAACGTCCTGATGCTGGCCGATAGTTAGTTGGTTGTGATAAATTTACTTCTTGTTTATCTTTTATAAATTGTACAAACTCAGCAATAATTTTTAGATTTTCAGGACTAATTTTTGATAATTCTTTATTGATTTGTTGTTGTAATTCAAGGTTGTTCATGTTTTAAGAATTCTTAAAGGGAAAAATTTAAGAAGATAGCCATAATTGTAACCATTATTATAGCATTTAATTGATATTAAGATGTTGATATATAATTTTAGTGTTGTGTTGGGTTTCCTTTTGTCAACCCAACCTACAAGATCGGCGATCGCACTGGGTTCCATTCAAATTCCATAATTATTCATTATATCCATTTGTTTAACCCACAATATCCCTTAAAAACAATCTTCTTAATACGGTGCGTTACATTTCATTAACACACCCTACAAGATCAGC
>JASJBX010000229.1 GCA_030066295.1 Crocosphaera sp. | reverse complement strand
GAACTACCTACACTGACCTGACGGTACAGTGTAGGCTTCTGGTATCCCCTTAAGGACTGCCAGAACTTCCTTCGTGGTACTATTAGTTTGAGTTTTAACAATTTTCCCACTACGGCGGTTTATACTAAAGTTTAAATTTATGGGCAGAGGGGGACTCGAACCCCCATGACCGAAGCCGCCACATTTTGAGTGTGGTGCGTCTACCAATTTCGCCATCCGCCCTTGGTCGTAGCTTTTCGATTATACTCTGTTTTACCTGTTTCTAACAAGTGGTGATAATCTTGAGAACTAGACCAGCGATCGATCTCTTTAGCCCGCAATACTGGCACCGGATGGGTCAATTGTTCCGTTTGCGCCTGTTTTAACATTTCTCCTAAAACAGTATTGCTAATGGCTTCATAATCGCGGGCTTGTTGGATAAATGCTTCTAGATTCAACTGGGGGGCAAGGGTGGGAGAACCGCCGGCTAATTTCATTAAAATGGACATAACCACTTTAGGATCTTGGGCTACCAATAAAGCCGCCCGATCGCAACTAAATTCCGCACAGCGCACCCATTGTAACATTTGTGCTTGCAGGGATTGAGCGATCGCTGTTCCCCAAGTGGGCAATAAACTCGCCCCCAACACCATAATATTCGCTAAGGTCAAATACACCCCATGTTCACATTTGAGGTGTCCCAACTCGTGGGCCATCACCCCTTGTATTTCTTCGGGGGTCAACATTTCCACCAAGGACGTATGTAACACCATAAAGGGTTGTTTCCCTTGCATTGCGAAGGTATAGGCGTTAGGGGCTGGATTTTGTTGCAAATAGAGTTGTGGGGGTTCTAAATCGAGAATACGGGCTGCTTCGACTAATAATTGATGAAGGTGGGGTAATTGTTTTTCACTCACTAACACCGACGAGGCAATGTTATTGAGATAGAAAAACTGTTCCGCCACGGAACCCAGTAAACTCCTCACAATCATATCCAAGCCGGGGAGTCGTTTTAACGTTGTCGTGGCTTCTAAATCTAGAGGATGACGAAAATCATCGGCTGTTAATCCTATTAACTGGGTTTTTGATAATTGCATTCTTATTCAGGGGATAATAACCATTTTTTCACACGCTGGAGGCTTTTCCAGTCGGGTTTACGGCTGAGTCCATCTTCGATGTTTTCAACGATGTCTTTGTGAATTTCTTCATCTAGGGACATCATTTGTTGCGCCGCTTCGATGTGATCCCGCACTCCTTTGGCACCGGTATCTAACATAGCCAAAGCTAGGTTAATTCTGGCTTGGGGCGGTCTATTATCGATTTTAACGCTTTTTTTGGCTGCTTTGAGGGCTAACTCTGGTTTATCGGACAAGAGGTATAACCAGGCTAAACAGGCCCAAGCGGTGGGATTTTTGGGGGCGCGATCGCAAATTTGTTTAAAATGAGGGAGCAGAGTATCGACGGACTCCCCTTGTTTATAACGTTCTAACCCTTGTTCAAAGGCAGTTTCAACAGTTTCAGTCATGTTCACTAAGAGAATGAAGACAAAAAGAGACAGAAAACCCGATTTCTGCCCCAATTATTTAACATACAATATATTCTCGATTAAACCCCAAAGGACTTACCACAGCCACAAGTTTGATTCGCGTTGGGGTTAGTAAACTCAAAACCACCTCCGATCATGGCGTTACTATAATCAAGGACGAGGCCGTAGAGGTAAAGAAGACTTTTGCGATCGCAGATGATTTGAAACCCATCATAGTCAAACACTTCATCTTGTTCGCCAATATTGCTAATGTCTTCAAAGTCCATCATATAGGACATTCCGGAACATCCTCCCTGACGAACCCCAACACGCAAACAGAGGTCTTTCCCCTGTTGTTGTCGTAACATCAAAACGTGCTTGAGGGCTGTGTCAGTGAGTTGAATTCCTTTTGTGGGGGTTTGAGTGGCTTGTGTCATCGATTGTGGTGACTCCTAACAGCTACAGTAATTTTGAACAATCCGCCAACGCTCATCAAAGATTATGGTTGGGGATTCTTTTTGCACCGAGTAAGGGTGTTACTGAGAACGGTGATGTCCGCACCAGACCGCAAGACTTTGGCTTGCCAATCCCTCAGTAAAAGCAATCTTATCGATTTTTTCTATTCTAGGACAATATTTCCTTTGTTAACCTATTATTTAAGAAATTATTACACTGTCCGATTTTCTATGTCTACCATAGAGCGAGCAATTATTAATTAAATGAACAAAGAAGTTTTATTTATGAGTAACGGCCATGGAGAGGACCTCAATGCCAGTCTCATTCTCCAGGAATTACGAAAAATAGCCCCCCAGATCATGATTACGGGAATGCCGTTGGTAGGGGAAGGAAATGCTTATCGTTCTCTCAATTTACCGTTGATTGGTCAACCGAAAAGTCTCCCCTCTGGGGGCATTTTTTATATGAATCCCCTGACATTATTAAAGGATGTGGGGGCGGGACTAATTGGCCTAACCTTCTATCAAATTCGTACCCTGTTAAAATATTGTTCTCGTTATCATTTGATTGTGGCGGTGGGTGACATTTTTCCTGTTACCATGGCCTATGTTTCGGGTCGTCCTTTTGTGGCTTTTTTGGTGTCCACTTCTAGTTATTATGAGGGTAAGTTACAACTTCCTTGGTTAACCCGTTGGTGTTTGCGATCGCCCCGTTGTTTAGCTATTTTTACCAGGGATGCTTTTACGTCTCAAGATTTACAGCGACAAGGCTTTAAAAAAGCTAGTTTTTTGGGCTATCCTATCATGGATATTTTAACCCCAACTGGCAAAAATTTAGACCTTGATCACCATATTCCTACCATTGCTTTATTACCAGGAAGTCGTCTTCCCGAAGCCCTTGATAATTTAGCCTTATTGTTACAAGTCTGCGAGTCTCTTGCTACCTTAGAAACGCTACAGTTTCGAGTGGCTTTAGTCCAAGCTATTCAGGAAAAAGATTTAAAACGGTTGGCGCAAACTTTGGGATGGCAATATCAATCTTTCGGGATCTTGATTAAACATCAAGAAAAAAATACCGTTAGAGTTGAATGTTATCATCAAGCCTTTTCTGATATTATTAATTATTGTAGTCTGGCCATTGGCATGGCCGGAACGGCTGTCGAACAAGTCGTCGGTTTAGGTAAACCGGTGATTCAATTGCCAGGAAAGGGTCCACAATTTACCTATGCGTTTGCCGAAGCGCAAATGAGATTATTAGGACTATCGGTCAAAACTATCGGAAAAAGTTATAAAAATCCTCGTCTTTTTTCTGAAGCAGCAACAACAATTCAAGCTATTTTAAAAGATGAAGATTATCTACGAAGTTGTAGACAAAACGGACGAGAAAGGGTAGGAAAACCAGGGGGTTCTCTCAATCTTGCTCATGCGATCGCTCAGCTTCTACAAAACTGGGGTGCTAGGATTCGAACCTAGGAATGGCGAGACCAAAACCCGCTGCCTTACCGCTTGGCGACACCCCAATAATCATGCCTTGATCATTATAACAATACTTGTCGGGAAGTTGTCAAGTCTTTTTTATAACAAAGTGTGGGGCTTCTGGCCAAATAAGCTAAATTAAGCCCCAACATGAAACGATTAACCTTTGGTTTTTTCTGCCCAAACTCTCGTAGGCAGTCCCCAAATATAGATAAAGCCTTCTGCTGCTTTATGATCGAAGTGGTCGTCTTCCCCATAGGTGGCTAAGTTGGGGCTATAAATGGAATAATCAGACTGACGACCAACTATATTGGCATTACCCTTAAACAGCTTAATGCGTACCATCCCCGTGACTCGTTCTTGGGTATGATCGATGAAAGCATCGAGGGACTCTTTCAACGGAGAATACCATAACCCTCGATAGATCAAATGGCTATAGGTTTCTTCGACCCCTTTCTTGTAGTGGGTAACATCAGAAGTCAGGGTTAAGCTTTCTAAGTCGCGGTGGGCATCAATCAGAACCAATAAAGCAGGGGCTTCATAAATTTCCCGTGATTTGATCCCAACCACCCTATTTTCTATCATATCAAGGCGGCCTACACCGTGTTTACCCACCACCTCATTCAGTTGAGAAATAAGGGTAACGGGATCTAGGGTTTGACCATTAAGACTGACAGGGATACCCTTCTCAAACCCGATCTCTATGTATTCGGGGGTATCTGGGGTATCGGCGATCGCTTGGGTCATCAGATAGATTTCTTCCGGGGGTTCCGTCATGGGATCTTCCAAGGGACCGGCTTCAATACTACGACCGAGAAGGTTGCGATCAATACTGAAGGGGGAAGACTTCTTCACAGGAAAGTCTAACCCAAATTTTTCACCATAAGCGATGGTTTGTTCCCGACTCATTTTCCATTCCCTGGCCGGGGCTAATACTGTTAAGGTAGGATTTAAGGCTAAGATCCCCAGATCAAAACGGACTTGATCGTTTCCTTTGGCGGTGCAACCGTGGGCAACGGCATCGGCCCCGTATTTTTCGGCTGCGTCTACTAATAGTTTGGCAATGAGAGGACGGGCTAAGGCCGTAGAGAGGGGATAACGACTCTCGTAGAGGGCATTAGCTTTGATAGCTTTGAAGGCATAGTCGGTGACAAACTCCTTGGTAGCATCTTCAACGAGGGACTCTACAGCCCCAGATTTTAAGGCTTTGGCTTGAATGGGACCGAGTTCATCCCCTTGGCCCAAGTCCGCAGCTAGGGTGATCACCTCGTCAACTCCCCACTCATGCTTGAGATAGGGAATACAAACGGAGGTGTCTACCCCACCAGAATAAGCAAGCACGACTTTTTTAGCACGACCCATATAATTTATCTCTCGCATACATCTCAAGCTTCATTTTACTTTAGCTCCCTTGATTAAGTCATTAGTATGGGTCAAGAATACAGAACAATTTAGGGATCATAAATACTTTCTTAAAATTGATAACATTTTTATCAAAAGTAGTGATAATGAAATAATGATGAGTTATTCACAAAAGATGATCGTCTAACCAATCAAAGACGGATTCTAACTGCTCTTTATTGACCAAACCATATTGCCATAAAATCATAGGAAAATGGTGAGGCATGGTTTGTTCATCTTTTAAAGCGAGGTTAAGAGACTCGCGGGGAATGGCTAAGTCTCGTTGTAGAAAATCAAGAAGTCTAGTTGCAGTGGGATTCATAATTAAAGCGGGTTTAAAACAGTTTTTAAAGTATGTAAACTGGCTTTTGAAACAAAACCACGATTACATTGAATATCATCATTGTGTCAATGGTGTGTCAAGAATATGTCAAGTCGGTGACAATTTTTTTTGTGTCTCCAGTTGGGGGACTTCTTAACTGTTTATTAGTGACGATTTATCTGCGAACCCTTAACTCCTAACTCAGAGAATCTAGTCGTTCATGGCTATTAATATAACATTATATAATTAATCAGTTGATAAACTTTTGAATTACTTATCTTCTCTCAATTTCCCAATTTTCACCCTTTTATCAAGAAATCCTGACAAAATAGGGAACGAGTTTGCGCTGTTTGAGGGAGTATGATATATTGAGAATGCAGAATGGACGTAATAGCGTGTCTAAGAATTGCTTTTTAGTATTTTAGTCCTACCTGATAAGTAGGTAGTCAAGAAAGCGATCGCTTTCCTGACTACAGACAGTTTGTTCTACATTCCTGGAAGATTTAAACCACTGGTGAGTTCTTCCATTTTGTTACGCATGGTTTCAGTGGATTTAGCGTAAGCATCCTTCATGGCCGCGGTTACCGACTCAGATACAGCCTCTGCGCCTTTTTCCAAAGCTTCTGGTTTGATGGTTACTTGACGGGGTTCCTGGTTACCACTCATAACCACTGTCACCAGTTGCTCCTTGTCGCTACCTTCAATGGTCATCTCTTCTAGTTCTTGCTGAAGTTGTTGGGCCCCGGCTTGAACTTGTTGAGCTTTTTGGAACGCCTCTTGAAGTTCTTTAATTTTACCCAATCCGAAGCCAAATCCTTTTCCTTTGTCTTGTGTCATATTCGTTAAAAATATCGTATGTTGCCAATTAGTTATTCTCAGCCTTAGAAAAGACCTTTATGGTTGATAATCATCTCCCTTGTAACCCTATCATTTTTTGGCTGATCTTGATTGAACGGAACCCCAACTAAATAAAATTATAGTTGGGGATTCTCCCCTGCTGTTACCACGAAGAGCCGCCGTTCTCGGTGAATACTAGGAACTTTTGCCATAGCATT
>JASJBX010000047.1 GCA_030066295.1 Crocosphaera sp. | reverse complement strand
TCTAATTTCCTAATTTCTTCTTCTAAAACTGGTTCTAAGGCTTTAATTAATAACTGATTAATTTCGTCTAATGATAACCCTTCTGTTTTTGATTTTGTTAGTAAAGATGCTCGCGTTAACCAGGGTAAGGTTATGACTTGAATTTCACCCTTTTTTGTAGGGATTTTATGGGTAATTAAGTTATCCCCAACAATGAAACCTGGAACGGCTAACGTGCGATAAATACATAAACTTGCACCTCCATTTCCTTGAGAATGTTGGTCATGATTTCCGACTAATAAAATAGTGGGAATATTGGCATCAGCTAACCGTCGAAATTGAGCAGCAAACGCTTCTTGAATATAAGGGGGAGGGGTGGCATCAGGAAAGGCATCACCCCCAAATAAAACCAGATCAACGGGTTCGTTAATAGCTCGATCAATACATAAGCTTAAACAGTTAATAAAGTCTTCTAAACGGGTGTTTAAGCCAGTTTCAGGGTTTATTTTTCCATGAGAAAATCCGCTACCGAGATGAATATCTGAAAAGTGAAGAACTTTAATCATAATTAAGTAAGAACGAGTTTTGTAGGGTGGGCAAGGTTTCCAAGGATGAAGTTAGTTTAGATAAGTCTTTGACTTGCCCACCTTACCTCGTTAATTATCATAATGATTGATGTAAAATTAAACGGTTTCCATCGGGATCATAAGCATAAATTTCTTGACCATGAGAAGCAACATTAATCTGTCCAGGAGGAGGATAACCCAGATCATTTAAAACAGCGATCGCTTCCTCTAAATTTTCCACTTCTAAACACAAACTTAAGCCACTTCTTGCTGAATCATTAAACTCTTTTTCATGGCTAACTTGAGGCTGAAAAATCCCCAACCGTAACCCCAATAAGTTAAATTGAGCATAACGTTTTGGTTGGTAGGGATGGGGTTGTTGGGATAACAATTGACTGTAAAAATTAACCACTAATTCAAAATTAGTCGTTCCTAACGCCACCAAAGCAGTGTTATAATTCAACATTTTTAATCAGGAAGGGTTAAAATTTCTACCCCGGTGTCTGTTACCGCAATGGTATGTTCAAACTGCGCCGATAACTTACCATCTTTTGTAATAGCAGTCCAACCATCGTCTAAAATGACCGCTTCCCAGGTTCCTTCGTTAATCATCGGTTCAATGGTAAATACCATCCCAGGCCGTAGTTTTTTGCCCTTTCCTCGCTTGCCATAATGGGGGACTTGGGGGGCTGTATGAAACACATTACTAACCCCATGGCCAACAAAATCCCTGACCACAGAAAACCCTTGGGGTTCGGCGCATTCTTGAATGGCAGCCCCAATGTCACCAATTCTTGACCCAGGTTTAACGGTTTGGATGGCTTCCATTAAACATTTTTCGGTCACTTCTACCAATCTTTTGGCCAACGGAGAGGGGGTTCCCACAAAGAAGGTTTTGGACGTATCCCCGTGATAACCATCTACAATAGGGGTGACATCGATGTTAATGATATCCCCTTCTTTAAGGATTTGCTTAGCATTGGGAATGCCATGACAAACCACCTGGTTAACACTGGTACAAATGGATTTAGGAAAACCATGATAGCCCAAAGGTGCGCTAGTTGCACCGTGGGCTTGAGTCCATTTTTCCGCTTCGTCATTAAGATATAGGGTACTGACCCCTGGTTTAACCATGGGGGCCAAATGGTTTAAGAGTTGGGCGGCTAAACGTCCAGCCCGACGCATTTTTTCAATTTCTCGTTTCGATAATAAGGTAATGGTTTCTCCCATGTTTTCGATGCGAAATTAACTAATAATGATTTTTTTCTATGATACCAAATTTCGCGATCGCGAAATTTGGGCATGGTCGATCAATAAACAGAAATTACTCGAATAAATTAAGGGGAAAATGGCCATAAGTTCCCACTAGGTTATGGTTATCAGATTGACAAGAAATCAAAACCCCTCGATAGCTTCCTGTGTAATGATCCACATAGTAGGACATGGTTTCTGTATTAAATTTAATGTAAACGGGGGTGGCTCTAGGGGCTGTGGGTAATTTTTCTAATTTTTCACACAATTCCAATGCTTGCAGGTAACTTTTGAGGGTTTTAAACCCTTCTTGAAAATTATCCGCACAAATACCAATATTTTCGGTTTCACATAAACTAGAAACAATTTGGATAGCTTGACGTAATTTGTGTTTATCTGCTTCAAAATCTACAATTTTGATCTGAAGGCAACTATAATCTTTAAGAATCTTCAGGGCATCGTCAACGGTTAACTGGGAATTAGCTTGAGTCATTATAATTAATCTAATGAGTTGGTTAAGAACAAAGTTAGTTATTAGGAGGCTTCATAGTCCATGCTACGATGTTAAGGGTGATCAAGGAATTAACCAGACAATGTTTTTAAGATTTACCCTCAACGGTTATGATAAAAAATGATGAGTTGTAGGATAATATATGGGTGAAGCTAAACGCCGTAAACAAGCTCTAGGAGAACAGTACGGTCAAGAAGAACGTATTTTATCTTGGGTTCCCATCTCAAAGCGTCAGGCTGATGCTTTCTATCAATGGACAACACGGGGGGCGTGGGCTGGCATTGGTCTGATGGTTGCTCTCTGGTTAACCGTCCGTTTTATTGGCCCGGCTTTCGGTTGGTGGGATGTTCAATAATAATAATTGTTAATAAACTTGACAAATCAAGAGGGATGTGATGCTTATCTAAGGAAACTGTTTTCCTTGACCTTGAACCACTTGTTTAAGGGTGGTAAAAGTTTCCAGAGAAATTAGACCCCGATAATGACCTTTTTGATTAGAAACCCCTAAAAATAAGGACTCCCCTTGGTCGGGATGACGATCAAAACGAGGGGAATTATTGATGTAGACTAAAGCACTATCAATTTCTGTAGCAAATTGACGACTTTCGGCATAGGAATCTGTGACTAAACAATCTGCATGGCCACTGCTATATTGATTCATCCAAGCAATGCCTTCCGATAAATTATCAACTACCTTAAAAGTGATAATTTTACCTAAATAGGGAGTACTCCACTCCGATTTTTTGACAGGCTTTAAATAATCTTGGAATTCCTCTAATAATCTCTCATCTCCTCGCAATTCAAAGCCTTGTTCTTGTAAAATGTTGAATAATCTAACCAGAATTGAAGGGTTGTGGTTAGGACTAATCAAGACTTTCTCAATGGCATTGACCGGGTCAGGTTCACTGCTATGACTATCAAGGATCACCCAACGAACCATTTCTAAATCCACTGTGGGGGACCAATATAAATAACAATTACCCATAGCCGACTTTAACACAGGAGCCGTTGACCATTGAGTGACTTGTTCAACTAAACTGGGCCGACCGTAGGGCAGAACCAAACTTAGATATTGATGTTGGCTGACTAAATCTTGAATAGAAGCCCCTTGTTCTCCTGAAAGTACCTCTAAACATCCTGTGGGCAGTTCTGTTTCTTTTAAAGCAGATTGGAGGATGTCTGCAATTACTTGATTGGAGTGGGTCGACGAATTACAACCCCTCAACAGTAAACTATTACCCGTCTTTAAACAAAATCCTGCAGCGATCGCCCCCAACTCAGGAAAAGTTTCGTAAACCAAAGCAACCACCCCTAACGGCATCAATTGACAATAGGTTCCTGCCATATTGAGCCGATAGGGTGCGTTGAAGACTTGTTGGATAGGATCAGGCAGTTCGGCCAGGGATTCGAGAATTTCAACGGTTTTGCTCAAACGTTCGGGGGTTAATTTTAACCAGTCAATCAATAAGTCCGGAACCGCCATTTCTCGACTCATTTCCAGGTCCAGGGTGTTCGCCTCCAGAATTTCATCAAACGAACGACTTAGCCCTTTAGCCATTGCTTTGATTCCTAAAGAGCGATCACGACTGTCACTGGTTTCCAACGCTAAATAAGCATGATAAGAGCGTTGAACTGAGGTTAACAGTAAGTTAGGAGAACTGTTAATGGTCATAGAATTTGCCTTAACGTCGATAGGCCAACCAGAAAATAATTGCCGGCAAAACCACCAATAGACCGGCCAAAGCAATACCAATGATGATACTAGGCCCTAAAGAGGATTGTAATGCCAACAAAAACCATCCAATTAATATTACTACCATCATGCCTGTCATGATAGGTAGATAGCCGTCCCTTAACCCAGGCCGAATAATTAGCCAGCGATAACCGGTCCAACGCCAGACTCGCTTATAAGGGTAACTGGAGGATAACTGTTCTATGGTTTGACCATTTTCTTCCACTACAAAAATTTGCTGACAGCGATCGCAGCCAAAGGCTTCTGTTAAGACAATGGGCAAAAGATGGCCCCGTCGTCGACACGGACAGGGATATTCTTGATTCAAATCGATTTTGATGGGCTTATGGGGTCGCACAAGTGTCAGGGTAGTAACTCCTAAAGTTAGCTCTATATAAGTATAGTGTCTCTAATCTCTAGGATTAACCTGGGATTCAATCTAAACTTAAGATTTGGCGTTGATTTGTTAACTGAAACTTAAAGCCACGTGCGAGACTTGAACTCGCGGCCCCATCATTACGAGTGATGTGCTCTACCAACTGAGCTAACGTGGCAAGCCGTACGCTTCCGTTAATAATGTATCATATTCTCACTGTCTTAATGGAATGTTTGCATGGATAAACAACCCGAAAAGTTCCGCCCTCAACTCGACCCTGAGAAGTACGCTTCGTTGAAGGCTGAAGCTAAAGCTCCCTATAAGGGTTTGAGAAAGTTCTTCTATCTTGCTTTTGCGGCCTCTGGGTTTATTGGGGCTGTGGTCTTTTTAGCTCAGTTAGCCGCAGGAAAGGAGGTGACCACCGCTTTGCCTAATTTTGCTTTACAGCTAGGGGTTATCGCCTTAATGGTCTTTTTGTTCCGTTTAGAGAGTAAATGAACATTTTGCTGCTTTAATCGTCGATAAGAATGTCTCCTTGAAAGACCAGTTGTTGTAATTCCCGATATAATTTCATTTCTTCTTCTGTTACTTTATTATCAGCACCGATCGCCGCTTTGATATCTTCGTCTTCCTGACGAGATAAGCGACCATCGGCCAAAGCTCGCTCGATCATATTTTTGATTTTGTTGGTATTAGCATCCATGGCACTTTTTCCTCCCTATTTAGTTATGAGTTTATGATGTACCTAGTATATAACAATTTTTAACTATGTTTCTATGAAAGAGATCAGTAATTTCTGATTATCGCTTTGGAAACATCTTGAAAGTTTGTGCGTCTTGGTGAAATGGACTTGTTCTTAATAACTTGTTTCTTGTTATTCATGGATAGATTGACGATGCACTTATTCTATCCAGCCAATAGTTTAGGCTTTGATTGTGATTATACCTTACTTAAAAACTCATTTTCAACTTGATTGGCAACATATTGAAAGTTTATGCGTCTTGAGAAAACAAGCTTGTTTTAACTAACTTGTTCCTCACTTTTTTACCAATTCTCATGACCATTTTAAAATCATTTTTTACTCCTTCTTGTTTGGCTGCTCTATGGGTTATGACTTTACCTTGTGAAGCTCTCACCCGTTCTAGTTTATATCTACCTAATGATAATTTTTGTGCCGTTTATCAGGGGAGAATTAATAACGAACATAAATTTGTCCTTTGGGTGAACCAAGAAGATAGTTTAACCGTTCAAGCTAATAATTATTTAGAAGTTGCTGTCAGTCATCAAGGTAATGTTATCACACCGTATCAAGTGAAGTCAGAAAAAAAACCAACCCAGGCACAATGGTTTTACCATACAAAAGTGCAACAGAAACATACAATTTCGGTCAAAGGAAATACCCCTAAAGCCAATATTCGCCTTTGTCTTTACCAAAAATAATGTTAGCCCGCCCAGGTTTTCAACAGCCATCCCAAAATAATTCCTAACCCACCAAAACGAATAATCTGCCAAAAGACTTCCCCTAACAGTCCTTGACGAATGCCGTCCCATAATAGGGTTTTAACGTCTCCTTCGGTTAATAGATTACTCTCTAGGGTGATGGTTAACTGTTGCAATTCTTCGTTAATATTCTGGACTTCTAGGGTGTCTTGGGGGGACAGGGTGTTTAATCGCTCTTCTAAGTCCAATTTTTGCTTTTGTGCCTGTTGGATCTGCTTGTGGCGTTCTTTTAGCTTAAGTAGCGATCGCTCCACTTCCATCAAAGCAGTTTCAAATTCTTCGTCAGGGTTTGGGGACTGATTAGATTCAATCGGAGACATTCTGGCTACAGTTATTAGTTAAACTTAAGGTAGAGCAATCCATAAGTTGCTCTCTTATTATCTTAAACTTAACGATGTCTTCTATGTCTGAAGTTTTTCAAACCGAGTCACCACAGTCAGTTTCTTCCCTAGAACTGGCTCAAACTCTCGCACAACAGTTAAGTATTACCCCCAATGATTGGCACCGTCTCAAAGGCGATCGCCAGGCACAGGCTAAACAGCAACTGGCAACGGCGTTGGTGTTTTTACTCAACAATCAACCCGATGAAGCCTTAGGCCACATTAATCAGGCGGCTGGATGGTTAGATCGTTCCGTTTCTCCCCTGCCTTGTCCGGGTCATGGACCGAAACATTAATCATTTTTATCGTTTCCGAAAGGACGGGCTAAGGGTTCTCCGATGAAGATCCCTTGGCCAACCCAGGCCACACTTTTCCAATAAGCGTGTAATAGGTTGTCTCCTTGCAAATAGTGATACATGGCTATCCCAGGATGGGGAAATTTCTGCACAAAGTTACAGGGTTCGACCACCGTACCGTAACTGCCAGTCGCACCCGCTTCTAACCACTCTAAGCTACTCATTTGACCACTATCGGTGAGTTGTCCCCCGAAAGAGGTGAGATGATCCGCCATGGCCCCGGGGAGAAAGGTGTTGCTATCTAATGCTCTGACTTTTGTCACCCCTGTAAAATAAAATAAAACATCGTTTTTATCTTTTAAAACGTTATTTTTAATCACTTCAATGGGAATTTTTGAAGATAACTGTTGAACAATGGTTGTATAAAAATTAGAGCGTACGTTGCGGGCTTGATCTTTAGTGTCCATTAAATAAGCCGTGCCTTGAGGATGGGTATTGTCTGAGTTTACCCCTCGATCAATTAAGGCTTTTGCTTCTGTAAAGGTTGTCGCCGTAATGGCCATGGTGGGACGAATCCCAAAATCAATAAAGGGTTCAGAACGATTACTATTAAAATAGGGATTGGGGGCGATCGCTTTACATCCCTTGGCGCAGTGACGGGGATCAAATCCTAAAGCAAACGCACTGGTAATGGACATACAATCGACCCGATAAGGCTTTGTCCAAGTTAAGGCATATCCCTTGACTTCCGGTGGGGTCAACCCATCCACTTCTTGTTTAATGCGTCTAAACTGTTCAGGGGATAAACTGGTCACACTGGGATCAAAAATCACTTCAATGACATGAGTCGTAGGAATATTGCGCTTTTGACGATAATATTGGGCAATCTGAACACTTAACGGATCAGCATGGTTGACAATAATGGCTAATTCTCTATTTTGCTGTTGAAGTGGCCACCATTGGCAACTGGTTAATCCCCAGGTTATCCCTACCCAGGAGATAACTTGAAATAACGGTTTATTCATAAAACTTTTCGATGTCAGCGATTAATTTAAGTTAACCAAAAGGGTTGAGGAAATTCTTGTTTTAAGTCAAGCACTAAACCTTCTTTGGCTAAAATTGCCTTGGGAAAAACCTTCTGAACTTCTAATTTAATCTTATCTAAAAAATCATCGTTATGAGCAGGATCATGATGGAACAACACTAATTTTTTAACCTTCGCCGCTTTAGCTATTTTAACGGCTTCTTGCCAAGTAGAATGACCCCAACCCACCTTACTTGATTTTGGATCATAATATTCTTCATCGGTATAAGTGGTGTCAATAATTAACACCTCAGCATTTCTGGCTAAATGGAGAACATTATTATCTAAACTATCGGGAAAATGCTCCGTGTCGGTGATATAAACCGCCGTTAAATCTTGATAAGTAACGCGATAACCTAACGCTTCGCCGGGATGGTTTAATTTGCCGGTTTCTACGGTTACGTCGTTAATATGAATGATTTCTCTGGCTTCGATATCATAAAATTCTAAATTAGCTTGCATAATTTGCAACGGAACCGGAAAATTGGGGTGTAACATTTGGTCGTGAAGACGCTGTCTAATGGTTGCGCCATTGGGGGCCGGTAACCCATAAATATGAAACTTATTACCAGGGATAAAAGCAGGGACAAAAAAAGGAAATCCCTGAATATGATCCCAATGGGAATGGGTAAAAAATAAATGACCGGTGACTGGCATTTTGGGCAGTAAAGACTCCCCTAAAATCCTTAGTCCTGTTCCACCATCAAAAATTAATCTTTCTTGACCCACACGCATCTCAACACAGGAGGTATTACCCCCATAACGTACCGTTTGGGTTCCGGGACAGGGGATACTACCTCGAACCCCCCAAAATTTAATCTCAAAGCGATCGCCGTTGCTAGACATTCCTTCTGGACTGAAGCGACTAAATAATACTACTAGGTTATCAAGAATTTTGCCCTAGTCCCTATCTTTTTTTCGTCCTTGATTTTTTGTCGTTTTGGTTAAGAGTTGGTAAAATTTGTAAATAAAAATTAATATAAATTAAAATTGTTAGGGTATTGCATCCCAACCGAACCCGAGGTAAGGCTATGAAATCAACGGACGTTTCCTCAAAATCAGTACCAACTTCAAACATTAAATTTGAAGAACAGCAAGACAAAAATAGAGAAAATGAGTCAAAAACGAAGCCATTTCCTCGATGGTTAATAGGCATAGTCATTTTTGGCGGTAGCATTGCCCTCTGGCAGATCATTAACCCTTTACTGATGCCAAGTCGTCAAACCAGTCAGCAAGCCCCACCACCCAAACCGGTCGAAACGGTTAGATTGAGTGCCGAAGCCGGAAATCGACAAGTAAGGTTACTGGGACAAGTGGAAGCAGGGGGGAAAGCCACCCTTAACCCTCAAGTCGCAGGAACCGTCGAGAAAATTTTGGTGAAGGAAGGGGATAAAGTTAACCGAGGCATGATCGTTGCCATTTTAGACGATGCAGACGGTAAAATTGCTTTAGCAGAGGCTCAAGCCAGATTAGTACAAGAACAGAGCAATCTAGAACGCTTAGAGGTGGGAACCCGTTCCGAGGTGATAGCGCAACGCAAGGCAGAGTTAAGCGCTGCCCAAGCCAGAGAACAAGAAGCGCAAGATAACTTACAGCGTTTGATTGCTCTACAACCGGATTTAATCGCTCAACGTCGCGCCGAACTAGAGTCCGCAAGCAGTAGAGAAAAAGAGGCACAAGATAACCTGGAACGGATCGAAGGATTAAGCTTACAAGGGGCCTTATCGGAGAGGGCTTTAGTGGAAGCTGAGGCCCGGGCCGATGAGACTCGCAACCAGAGACTACGGGCCGAGGCTGCGTTAAAGGCTGAGGAAACGACAACCCGTCAAGATATTTCCCAGGCCAGAACCCGTGTGGATAACGCTAAAAGCGATCGCCTTCGGGCCACTGCCATTTTAGCAGAGGCCCAAGCGGGGCCAACCAAAGAAGAAATGGATGCACAACGAGGGGTGGTGAATGCGGCCTGGGCTGCTGTGGATCAGGCAAAATTACAGCTAGAACGCACGAAAATCAGGGCTTCTGTGTCAGGGGTCGTTCAGTCCCGTCAAGCTGACCCTGGGGAATATTTAACGGTGAACGAGCCAATTTTAACCTTAGTGAGCGATCGCTCGTTGGATATATTTTTAGAAGTGCCTGAAAGTTTAAGTGGACAAGTAACCGAAGGAATGCAGGTAAATTTGTTTGCTAGGGCCTTATCTAACTGGGAAAAACTAACTCAAATTACTGCAGTTGTACCGGCAGCTGATAGGAATTCCCGTCGACAATTGGTTCGGGTTAGTATTAGTAATCCTCCGCAATCATTGTTACCTGGGATGGCTATTCAAGCTGATTTAATTATGCCGATTATCAATAAAAATATTTTTACTGTTCCCAGGGACGCATTAACAAGACGGGGGGATCAATGGTTACTCTTTACCGTTAATAATAATCAGGCAGAACAATTAGAAGTAGAATTAATTGAGGATCTGGGAGAAGATGTGATTATCAGTCATCCTCAACTTAAACAAGGTCAGTCCATTGTGATTAGAGGAGGGGATGGGTTAAAAGATGAGGCGACGGTAACCATTATTCCAAGTTAATTATTAGTTAAAGGGTGGGTTACGACAGATTATTATCTTCTAGTCAATTAGAGCTATTTAACCCACCTTATTTTCATGGACATTTTTTAAGGACAAACGATGATACTAATACGCCAAGGACTCGGATCACCAGTATTGTCGATTGTTTGTATTTCTAAGTTATTATCTGCACTGTTTAGAAAAGATTTTAGACTGTTTAGTTCTCCTTTTTCTGGATGATCTTTATCTAAAATAATGGTAGCTTTCCCCTTGATCTCATCAAAAGAAAGCTCTTGGTTGTCCCATAGCTTATATGTAAGCTCACCAAATCCTTTGTCCCAAGTCATAAAACTTTTCCCTAAATCAATAGCAATTTTATGGCCGGCTTCCTGATTTTCTTTACATACAAAAATATCAAAATTAGTCCTTGTATCGGGATCTTTTTTAATAACAGAACCTAAATAGAAATCACTAAATTCTTTTTTTGTTTCCTCTGACATTTTTAACTTCTTATCGATATTAAAATTAATAACTTCTACTGCCCAATCCCTAAGTTCTTGTTTTTCATTAGTTTGTTGTTCATTGAGAGTTAACTATTTGAATCTTATTCGTGCTTAGATCACCTGAATTCATGGCAAAATAAGTAAAGATTGACCAAGTAAGCGATCGCATAGCAAAATTAGAATAAGAACAAACCGAAATAACCTAGATGACTGCAACCCTACAAGCACCCTCAAAAACCCATCGCGTTGTCTTTCCTTTTACGGCCATTGTCGGCCAAGAAGAAATGAAACTGGCCCTACTCCTCAATGTCATTGACCCAAAAATTGGCGGTGTGATGATTATGGGCGATCGCGGTACGGGAAAATCCACCACGATCCGCGCGTTAGCTGACTTACTGCCTGAGATCGAAGTAGTAGAAAATGATCCCTTTAACTCTCATCCTTCTGACCCGGATTTAATGAGCGATGCCGCGCGTCAGATGCTCGAAGAACAGGGGTCTTTGCCCATTTCCCACAACAAAGTCATTATGGTTGACTTACCCCTTGGAGCCACAGAAGATAGGGTTTGCGGTACCATTGATATTGAAAAAGCCTTATCAGAAGGGGTTAAAGCCTTTGAACCTGGGTTATTAGCGAAGGCTAACCGAGGGATTTTATATGTAGATGAAGTCAACCTCCTTGATGATCATCTCGTAGATGTATTGCTTGATTCTGCGGCCAGTGGATGGAATACGGTGGAAAGGGAAGGTATTTCCATTCGTCACCCGGCCAGATTTGTCTTAGTGGGATCAGGAAACCCGGAAGAAGGGGAGTTACGGCCTCAGTTATTGGATCGTTTTGGAATGCACGCTGAGATCCACACAGTGAAAGAACCTAACCTACGAGTGCAAATTGTAGAACAACGATCAGAATTTGATCGAGATCCTCAAAAATTCTCTGAAACTTATCAATCTCAACAAGATGAGTTACAAAATAGTTTAGTTCAAGCGCAAAATTTACTCCCTTCTGTTAACATCGATTATGATTTGCGGGTGAAAATCTCAGAAGTTTGTTCAGAATTGGATGTAGATGGCTTAAGGGGTGATATTGTTACTAACCGTGCATCGAAGGCGTTAGCAGCGTTTGAAGGCCGTACAGAGGTAACAGTTGATGATATACGACGGACGATGGTGTTATGTTTACGGCATCGACTCCGTAAAGATCCCTTAGAAACCATTGACTCAGGCTATAAAGTAGAAAAAGCCTTTAATCGTGTCTTTGGTTTAGAAACAGAAGAAACTTAATGCCCTGACAGTTGATCAGATCAATGTATTTGTCATCAGCTAAAAAAGTCCGCTTATAAGCGGACTTTAAGCATAAAGCAAACTTCAACGAACTAAGCGAGAGTCCCCACGCTCAGGTACGGCGTGGGGAGGTAGAGCGTGGTGATTGAGGGGTTCGATGCCCCGAAAATTACCAGCTTGACACCTTTCCTTCAGGAGCAAGAAACATTGCGCTCAGAGCGTTGCTTATTCGGCAGGACTGGATGAGTACGGGGATTTTGTCAGCATCCCCTAATGTGTCAGACGTTGAAGCCAAAGCTAAGGACTTGCAAAAGTTCTTAGAGTTGCGGTGGAGTCTAGATGCAAGCTCCTGTCTCAGCGATAGCGGACAGGAGTAGTTGACTAACACAAGATCAGTTTAATAATTATCTTGCTCTAAATGTTCCGTTCTCAAGCTGTGTTGCCAAAATTAGCCATCACTCATACACTAAGAGAAGTACAAATTTAGTTATGTACTCGTTTTTTTACCTTGTTTCAATTAGTTGAAAGCATGAATTATCCCCCAACCCTTCTATCTGATGTCCAACAACAAAGACAAGAATTTCCCGGACTGGTTAATAAGGTCTATTTTAATTTTGGGGGACAAGGAACTTTACCCCGTTCAGGGTTAGAGGCGATTATTGATGCTCATAATGTTCTACAACAACAAGGTCCATTTTCCTTTAAAGTTAACCATTGGATTAGACAAAAAACCGAATTATTAAGAGAAGCGATCGCTCAAGAGTTAGCAGTAGAACCTGCTACCATTACCTTAACTGAAAATGTAACGTCTGGCTGTAATATTGCCCTGTGGGGTCTTGATTGGCAAGTCGGTGATCGCATTTTAATGACGGATTGCGAACATCCAGGAGTCATTGCTACGGTAGAAGAAATTGCCAGACGGTTTCAGGTAGAAATTGATCTTTGTCCTATCTTAAATACCTTAAATGAAGGTGATCCGGTTGAGGTGATTAAACAACAGTTAACCCCAGAGACAAGACTGGTGGTTTTAAGTCATTTATTGTGGAATACCGGACAGGTTTTACCTCTCAAAGAAATTAGTCATCTTTGTCACAATTATTCAGAGAGCGATCGCCCTATTTTTGTCTTAGCTGATGCTGCACAATCGGCTGGTTCATTGGCGTTAAATTTAGCGGAAACTGAGGTGGATTTTTATGCATTTACGGGTCATAAATGGTTTTGTGGACCGGCGGGGGTTGGCGCACTTTATATCCGTCCAGAAATCTTTGAGTTAATTAATCCTACTTTTATCGGTTGGCGAGGACTTCAGTATGATAAAACCGGTCAACCGATTGGTTGGAAAAATGATGGCAGAAAGTTTGAAATTGCTACTTCTGCTTATCCTCAATACGAAGGATTAAGAGCTTCTATTGCTGTTCATAATGCCTGGGGAAATTCTGAAAAACGTTATCAACAAATTTGTGAATTAAGTGAATATTTATGGCAAGGTTTATCAGAAGTTTCTGCCATTAAATGTTTGAAAAATTCACCTCCTGAGGCGGGATTAGTTTCGTTTACAGTTGATAGTCCAATGAGTCATAAAACAATCGTTGAACAGTTAGAAGGTCAAGGATTTTTCTTAAGAACAATTCGTGACCCAGATTGTATTCGTGCCTGTGTTCATTACTTTACATTACCCGATGAAATTGAACAATTAATTAAGGCTATTTCTTTGATGGTTTAATTAATTAGCAACAGAACAATCATTGTTATCATGACAACCAAATGGATAAGGAGACTGATAAGTTTTGTCTCTTTTTCCAAACCAATTATAACGATTATCTCTCACTTGTTCATAGGTTTTATCTCCGAACCATTTCATTCCTGGTAAAGCACGATAAGCGATGATAAATGCCTGTCCTAAGGGCAGTAAATTAACGATTTCTTCTGCTGCATCACTTCCTTGCCAGCGATTTTCTATATTATTACCATCGATTAAAATCATCCCCATTTCGCAGTCTTCTGAGGTAATATAAAACTGTTGTAATGTAGCCTGATCTTGCATAGGAAGATAATCAAAAATATTCCCTTGATCAAATTTAGCTAATAGTTGGGCAAAAGTAGCACAAAGGTTACAATTCCCGTCGTAAATAATATGATAAACCATGGCATTTTAAAATTAGTTTTCTTCTAGTCTAACACACTTTTAATGAACAGTTTATTATCTTTTACTAGATCAGTATTAAAGTTCCCCAGAAGATCATTAAAGCGAATAGGGTTAAAACAATTATCCGACTAATTAATTGAAAGGATTGATTATCAATTATTTGTTCGAGATAGATTGCTTTCCCAAGCGATAGGATTCCGCTTTAACTAATAAAGAGGTTGCAAATTCCATTGCATCTTCTGATGAATGTCCCCCTGTTAATTGTGCTAATTCTTCTCTTCTGGTTTGGATATTTTCTAGGGCTTTTACTCTGACAACGGTTCTTAATTCGGGTAAGCTTAATTGTCCATTTTCTTCACTTTCTAGTTTGGATAATTCTTCAATAATTTGCTTTTCAACTCGGAAATGATTTTCGGCCATCGCTGCAACCAAAGGTTGATGAGTGACACATAAAACTTGATAGGTTTCGCTTAAATTGTGTAATTTTTCTGCGATCGCTTGGGCAACTTTTCCCGATACGCCGGCATCAATTTCATCAAAAATCAAGGTTCCTGAACATTTTTCTGACTTGGCAAAACAAGCTTTTAATGCTAAGAGAAATCGACTCATTTCTCCCCCTGAAGCGGTACGGGATAGAGGTTGTATTTTTTCTCCTGGGTTGGGACTAAAATAAAAGACAACTTGATCGCTACCATTAATACTCGGATTACAAGGGGTAATTTGACAGACAAAGACCACTTTATCCATCGCTAAGGGTTTCAATTCTTTGACTAGCTGTTTCTCTAATTTTGTGGCTGCTTTCTGTCTTAATACCGTTAAGTTTTGACAAGTTTCGAGCAATTTTTTGTAAGCAAGGTTAAACTCCTTTTCTAACTTTTCAATGGATTGTTCACTGTCGTTTAAATCGTCTAATTCTGCGCTTAATTTCTGATGTAAACTAATAGCATCAGCTAAATCAGGCCCATATTTGCGACAAATACGCTTAATTAGGTTTATTCTCTCTTCTACCTCTGTCAATCGCTCTGGATCAGCTTCTAACCTGTCTCCATAACCATTTATCTCTTGTCCCGCTTCCACTACCTGGGTTAAGGCAGACTTCACCATCTCTAATAATGGTTCAATTTCCACATCATATTCTGTCATATCTGTCAAGAGCAGTTCTGCTTCTCCTAGGCGATCGGCGATCGCTGGTTCTCCGTTATCGTTTTGATACAGCAGTTGATAGGTTTGGTAGCTTAGTTTCTGCAACTCTACCACGTGGGAGAGGCGATCGCGTTCTTGTTGGAGTTGTTCAAGTTCGTCGGGATCGTTTAATTGCGCTTCATCCAGTTCTTTGAGTTGATATTCTAGTAAATCGAGGCGTTGCAGTCGTTCTTGTTCTGATTTCTTGCGCTTTTCTAAGGCTTTTTCTGCTTTTTTCCAAATTTCGTAGGCCGATTCTACCAGTTTTCCTTGTTTGAGGATAGCACTTCCCCCATAGAGATCCAATAATTCCCGTTGTCGGGTTGCATCCATCAATTGCACCGTTTGACCTTGTGCAGTGATTTCCACCAACAGATTGCGGAATTGTCCCATTAACTGTAAGTTGACCAGAACCCCGTTAATTCGAGAACGCGAGCGCACGGTTACCCCGGTTAAGGACAACTCTCGTAAACATACCACAGTTCCATCATCCAAGGGATCAATTTCTTGCTCTTGTAACCACTGTAAGACCCTTTCATTCCCCTCAAACGTTGCTTCTAGGGATGCGTGTTGCGTTCCCTGACGAATGAGACGGTTATTGACTTTTCCTCCCAGTACAACGTCGATCGCATCTAGGATAATAGATTTTCCGGCCCCTGTTTCCCCTGTCAACACATTCAACCCTTGACCAAACGCAAGGGTTAAGCGATCGACCAACGCAAAATTTTTAATCTGCAATAACGAAAGCATGGAGTTGGAGTTCAAGAACCAGTATAAGTTTATTCCTTGATCTTAAGCAATTTCGAGAAAACTGCAACTATTTTGTCAACTATATAGTAACCAAATAAGCAGTATTCCCCCAGAAATATTTCAATTAACTTCTTTAGGGGATCACCGCTATTGTCGGACCCCACCCATAATCTGTGATTTGGATGGGGAGGATCTCAGACAACGATCACTCGATTGAGTAATCTGGTTTTTTCAAGTTAAGTAAATTGGCCCTATCTGCTTCCAAGTCCTCATAGCTTAAATTATCGATGGCTTCTTGAGAATAGTTCAACATACTCTCTGGACTCTTCTTTTGCACAATACCAACTCCACAATCACAATCAAGTACAAACACGCTTAAATCAGAGCGTAGTGATCTTAAATATACAATGGCTTTCCAGACATCCCCCATCCAGGCATTGTTAAAACCAGGCATTTGTCTCGCTTCAGACAACACTGGATGTGCGCTGGCTTTGGATGAGGGGTTACAATCGTGCATGAGAATTATCCCACCCTCATTGAGATATTCTAAGGAGTTGAGTACATCTTTTAGGGACTGTTCATAAGTATGAAGTCCGTCTACAAAGACAACATCCAATCCATTTGTCTCCAAAATGTCAGATTGGGTGACAAAAAAATCATCGCTAGTTATTTCATAGTAGTTAGTTGATTCATCAGAAGCATAACCCCCAGGAATTTTGAACTGAGGATCGACAGCCATTTTTTTATCGGCCCTGATTTGGAGAAAATTATTTCCAGTGGATACCCCTATTTCTAAGTAAATTTTAGCTTGTTTTTGCTCGATCAGGTTTTGTATGATGGTGGTTCTATTGATCATTCCAGCTTGTTGCTGAAAAGCCAAAGCTTGTTGATAAGCGATTTCTGCCTCAGCTATATGATATTAGCTAATTGAATTTTTGAGAATAACTGGTCGGGTTTGAGTTTTAATATCTTTTCATAGTAGGATTGTGCTAAATCCCATTCTTTTCTATCAGTATGAATCGCACCAAGGCGATATAAAGCACGGATAGAGTCTGGTTGAAATTTTAGAGCTTGCTGATATTTCTTAATAGCTTGCTCAAACTTCTTTTCTTGTTTTAATTGATTGCCAGAGTCTATTAATACTGTGGCCTTTTTTTTGCGAAAATCTTTAAGAAATCTCTGAAACATCTTTATTAGTTAATTTAATCTAGACTTGCAATTATAGCAGGTTTGAGCATATATTCGGATCTGCTCCATCTGCTTATCAATAATATAGTGGGCAATAAGTCAATAGTCAATTGCCTAAAGGTTATAGATGTGAATAATCTGCTAATTCTTACGGGTAATCATTTTTGTTAATCTTCTATAATGGTGTTGCCCTTATCTCAACAAAATATAAGAATGGGAGAACAATGGGATTCCTTGTTATCACAGGATGGCAATTTTTCACAAGTCAAAAGTTAGAAGTCAAAAGTCAATCATTTTTACCTCTTCCTAAAAGTAAGAAGATTCAACAAATGATAATTTTCTGTCCTTCTTCTTCATAAATGAAGAGGCTTTAGACCTAATTTGGGCTTATATTTACTTTTGCCTTTTGCATGAGTGATTTTTGCCTTTGCCCAAAGGGCGCGGTAATCCCTTGAGATTAAGAAAAAAAGTTGCTACAATAAAGTTTAAGTAGAAAACAACCTGTTCCCAGTTTTTAGTCTTGATCTATGTCATCACCACAAAGTAATTTACCTACTAACTTAGCTCGTATTGTCGAAAAATTCAAAAAGCGTTCTGATCCCAAAAAACGCTACGAACAATTACTTTGGTATGCTAAGAGATTAGAAGCGATGCCAGAAGAGGGTAAAACAGAAGAAAATAAAGTACAAGGGTGCGTTTCTCAAGTTTATATTACCGCCGACTTAGAAGATGGAAAAATCTGGTACAAAGGAGATTCTGATGCTCAATTGGTTAAAGGATTAGTGGCTTTATTAATTGAAGGATTGAACGGGTTAACTCCTAATGATATTGTAGAAGTAACCCCTGACTTTATCGAAGAAACCGGTCTCAATGTTAGTTTAACCCCCTCCCGTGCCAACGGATTTTATAACATCTTTCAGATGATGAAGAAGAAAGCTGTCGCGTTTCAATTAGGAACATCTACTGAAATTGTTTAATACATAAGCAATGAGATGAAAAACTGTTATCAACTTTTGAAGTTGGTAACATATAACAGGTTAAATTTTTACCTCTACTAAGTAATACAAAAGTTCACCAACGAACCATAAAATACGATCCCAAAAGTCATCAACTCTTACAGTAGCGATCGCTGACTCAAACCTGAACATCTATAGTTTAAACCGTTGTCGAACCCCAATTTATATAACAGGTTATAACAGGTTAGCTTTTTACCCTTTTCAATTAATACAAACGTTCACCACCGAACTATAAAACATAATCCCAGATGCAGTTAACTGTTACAGTCGAAAAAAAAATAATACAAATGTTCACCACCAGACTATAAAATACAATCCCAAAAGTAGTTAACTGTTACAGTCGCGAACGATAAAATACAATAAAATGTCTGAGTCGTTCTACTTAAAAAATTGGTGTTTTTTGTATTAAGATGATTCATCGAAGTCCAAGATATAGCGATCGCTCAATTTTAGTCTGTCAGGGCCTTTGTTGTCAGACAGATGGTTCCGAAAAACTCTTAACAGCATTTAAGTCTCAAACTCCCTCAGATACTAAGATTATTCCTTCTGGTTGTTTGGGACAATGCGAAGATAGTCCGGTGGTGTTGACGTTACCGCGAAGAATCTCCTATAAACGGGTTTCAACTGAAGATGTACAAACTATCTGCAATACCTTGTTTTGATGTCATCTTAATACTGATTTCACCAGTAGCTAAATCTTAAATAATACAAACGTTCACCAACGAACTATAAAATACAATCCCAGAAGTCGTTAACTCCTGCAACGACTCAATCCATACAATAAAATAGAAGCAGGACATCAAGCACATATATCCTTCACCGAAATTTAACTCATGAATGAACCGTCTACGGTTACTTATCCCACAGCAGACATCCTCAAACGCATTGAGGACAAACTAGACAGCAATCACAAAGAAGTTAATCAGAAATTTGACAAGATCAACGAACGTCTTACCAACTTAGAAGTAGGACAAGCACAGTTAACTGAGAAAGTTAATGGTATAGATAAGCGACTAGAAAAGGTAGAAAGCACTCAAGACATCTTAGTTAAGGAAGTATCTGACCTCAAGGGAGTTAAATCTTTGATTATTCCTATCATTGTCGCTGTAACAACGGCTTTCTTGACTTTGATAGCTCGATTGATCCCTAACATTTTCCAGTAATCAATCAATACAAACGTTCACCAACGAACTATAAAATATAATCCCAGATGTCGTTAACTCCTGCAGTAGCGATCGCTTACTAAAACCCTCGATGCTGAAGTTTGAGTTCAATCATATATAACAGGTCATAACAGGTTAGCTTATTAGTCTTCTCAATTAATACAAAAGTTCACCAACGAACCATAAAATATAATCCCAGAAGTTGTTAACTCCTGCAACAGCGATCGCCTACTAAAAACCCTAACACTATAGTTAAAACCCTAATTTATATAACAGGTTATAACAGGTCATATAAAATCAGCTAAGAGTAGTGTATTTACACACAAGGTTCATGATACATTGGCATTAATGGTTCAAAATATTCTCAGAATGCCTACCCTCACCGCAACCCCTTTAAACTTTCCTTTAACTGCCGTTGTTGGCCAAGAAGCCATCAAACTAGCCTTATTATTAGCAGCAGTCGACCCAGGTTTAGGAGGTGTGGTCATTGCAGGAAGACGAGGAACGGCAAAATCAGTCCTTGCCAGGGGAATATACGCCCTTTTGCCCCCAATTGAAAGAATAGAAGATAATCCCTTTAACTGCGATCGCAACAAACCCAGTGAATGGGAC
>JASJBX010000228.1 GCA_030066295.1 Crocosphaera sp. | reverse complement strand
GCAGGACCACGAACAACTTTACCCTGAGCATTGTATTGAGAACCATGACAGGGACACATAAACTTGTCTTCACTGGCATTCCAAGGAACAACGCAGCCTAAGTGGGTACAAACAGCGTTGATACCGTAGTCAGCAATGGTGTTATCGCCTTCAACCACTAGGTAGGTAGGATCACCCTTTAGCCCTTGAGCCAAAACGCGATCGCCGACATTATGCTCAGCAAGGAATTTACTAGCAACAACATCATTACCCAAGGCATCTTTAGCATTAACACCGCCACCTGCGCCACCGCTAGAAGGAGGGATAAAATATTTCACCACAGGATACAAAGCACCGGCGGCAACACCAGTGATAGTGCCAAAGGTGAGTAAATTCATAAATTGGCGACGCCCCATATCGGGGACATCGGATGAACCAGATACTTGTGTCATAACGATTGATGGATGGATCTAGGTTAGTTAGTCAACTGAGGATTGAATCTCAGCAATAATTACAGGTTGTACGTTGTTTAAAAGGATATGATAGCAACCGTGTTTTAGACAAGGAGTGCAGCACAATTTTTGCCACTTGCAGTAGACAAGGTATGAGAGTCTCCCGAGTTCAAAGTCTATTTTAAATTATTGCAGAAAAGTGGGAAATAATTGGATATGTAAAAAAATTTCCGATTAGGGATCGAAAAAGAGCAGTCTTTGGGGTATGATTGGGTTCATTAATAATGTTTTAATTTATTGCAGTAAAACACAGAGGGTAAGACGCAGTGATTAGAGTAGCAATCAACGGGTTCGGACGTATTGGACGTAACTTTTTACGGTGCTGGTTAGGCCGGGAAAATACCCAGTTAGAAGTAGTCGGCATTAATGATACTTCTGATCCTAGAACTAATGCTCACCTGCTAAGATACGATTCCATGCTCGGTATATTAGATGCTGAGATCGAGGCAGATGACAACTCCCTCACCGTTAATGGCAAAACCATTAAGTGTGTTTCTGATCGTAACCCCTTAAACCTACCTTGGGCAGAATGGAACGTCGATTTAATTATCGAATCCACTGGGGTTTTTGTCACCGAAGAGGGTGCGTCTAAACACATCGTTGCTGGTGCGAAAAAGGTCTTAATTACCGCTCCAGGAAAGGGCGGTAACGTGGGAACCTTTGTGGTTGGGGTTAACGAACAGGACTACGATCCTAATCAATACAACGTTATCAGTAACGCTAGTTGTACCACCAACTGTCTCGCACCTGTGGTTAAGGTCTTAAATGATAACTTTGGTATCATCAAAGGCACCATGACCACCACCCACAGTTACACTGGTGACCAACGGATTTTAGATGCCTCTCACCGTGATCTTCGTCGGGCGCGGGCTGCCGCCGTTAATATCGTTCCTACTTCTACCGGGGCAGCAAAAGCGGTTGCTTTAGTGATTCCCGAAATGAAAGGGAAGTTAAACGGTATCGCCATGCGGGTTCCCACCCCTAACGTTTCCGTGGTTGACTTAGTGGCACAAGTGGAGAAAAGCACCATTGCTGAACAAGTTAATGACGTCATGAAGAGTGCTTCTGAAGACTCCATGAAGGGCATTCTTGGCTACAACGATTTACCCTTAGTCTCTTGTGACTATCGGGGAACCGATGTCTCTTCTATCCTTGATGCCAGCTTAACAATGGTTATGGGTGGCGATATGGTTAAAGTTGTAGCTTGGTACGACAACGAGTGGGGTTATTCTCAACGGGTTGTTGACTTAGCTGAAGTCGTTGCTAATAAGTGGCAATAGTTTCTTCGTCCATTGAATCTAATCTAAGATTTTTGGGCTTGAATTACCATCAATTCAAGGGGGGAGTTTCCCCCCTTTTTCTGTGGGATAAACCTTATAATAGAGGTGAGGCTGTTACAAAAGTTTACGGGTTAGGGATATGTCACGTATCGTTGTTATTACTGGGTTTGAATCATTTAATCTAGACTTGTACCGACAAGCTGCACAGTTAGCACAGTCACGGTGTCCAGACTTAGACATACAGATATACAGCGATCGCAGTCTTTCTCAAGAACCAGAAATGATTGAGAATGCCCTCAAAAATGCGGATGTCTTTTTTGCTAGTTTAATCTTTGATTACGACCAAGTGATTTGGTTAAGAGAAAGAGTACAAAACATTCCCATTCGGTTAGTATTTGAGTCAGCTTTAGAATTAATGAGTTTGACTCGCTTAGGGAAGTTTGTCATTGGAGACAAACCGAAAGGAATGCCCAAACCAATCAAATTTATTTTAAGCAAATTTTCCAGTGGAAGAGAAGAAGATAAGCTGGCCGGTTATTTAAGTTTCTTGAAAACAGGACCGAAGTTATTAAAGTTTATTCCCGCAAAAAAAGTCCAAGATTTACGCAACTGGTTAATTATTTATGGTTACTGGAATGCAGGAGGAACGGAAAACTTTGCTGCTATGTGTTGGACGATAGCAGAGAAATATCTAGACATCAAAGTAGGAGAAATTCCCGAACCCATCGAAACCCCTAACATGGGTTTACTTCACCCCGACTACGATGGTTATTTTACCTCTCCTCGTGACTATTTAAACTGGTATCAACAACAAAAATCTTTAGATCACCCTCTGGTTGCTGTCCTTTTATACCGTAAGCACGTTATTACCAAACAGCCTTATATTCCTCAATTAATTCGTTCTTTTGAACAACAAGGATTGACCCCTGTTCCCATTTTTATCAATGGAGTTGAGGGTCATGTCATCGTCAGAGATTGGTTAACCACTACTTACGAAAGCCAACAACGTAACTTAGGAAATATAGAAATTCGTTCTTTAGCAAAAGATGCCATCCAAGTCGATGCTATTGTCTCTACCATCGGCTTTCCTTTAGTGGGAGGTCCCGCCGGTTCAATGGAAGCAGGGCGACAAGTTGAGGTAGCAAAACGCATTTTGACTGCCAAAAATATTCCTTATATTGTTGCTGCACCTTTATTAATTCAAGATATCTATTCTTGGACAAGACAAGGAATAGGAGGATTACAAAGTGTAGTTTTATACGCTTTACCTGAGTTAGATGGAGCGATTGATACTGTACCCTTAGGGGGATTAGTGGGCAATGATATCTATATTATTCCTGAGCGAGTTAAACGGTTAACTGGAAGACTGAAAAAATGGATTAATTTACGCAAAACTGAAGCAAAAAATCGTAAACTTGCTATTATTTTGTATGGATTTCCCCCAGGATATGGTGCAACTGGAACCGCAGCCTTATTGAATGTTCCTCGTAGCTTACTCAAGTTATTACAAGAGTTAGAAAAACAAGGTTATAACGTGGGAGAATTACCCGAAGATGGGGAGAGAATTATTAATCAAGTGAAGGAAGCAGATGAAGCCATTATTACCCCTAATGATACTCAGAATGGGAAGACAACCGTTAATGTTAGAAAACTGGAAGAATGGTTAGGGTATTTGTTAACAACTCGTATTGAAAAGCAGTGGAAATCATTAACAGAAACAGGTATCAAGACATATGGGGATGAGTATCAGATAGGGGGTATTCAATTAGGAAATATTTGGATCGGAGTGCAGCCACCTCTAGGTATTTCTGGTGATCCTATGCGGTTGATGTTTGAAAAAGATTTAACCCCTCATCCTCAATATGCAGCCTTTTATAAGTGGTTACAAAATGATTTTTCTGCTGACGCTATCATTCATTTTGGAATGCACGGAACTGTGGAATGGTTGCCGGGTTCTCCATTAGGAAATACGGGGTATTCTTGGCCAGATATTTTACTAGGAGATATCCCTAACTTATACATTTATGCTGCTAATAATCCCTCAGAGTCCATCTTAGCTAAACGTCGGGGTTATGGTGTGTTAATCTCTCATAATGTACCGCCTTATGGACGGGCAGGGTTATATAAAGAGTTGATGGCCTTACGAGAATTAATTGGCGAATATCGAGAAGATCCCAATAAAAATGAGATTTTAAGAGAAGGAATTATTCAAAAGATTGTTGACTCTGGTTTAGCTGCTGATTGTAAGTTTGAAGAAGGGAAAAAATTGGGCATTGAGTTTACTGTAGAAAATGCAAAATTGTTCAGTAAACACGCTTTAAATGCGTATTTTGTCAAGGTTTATGAATACCTACAAATTGTTGAACAAAGACTATTTTCTTCTGGTTTACATACCCTGGGTGAAGTGCCTAATCAAGAACAATTAGATTCTTATTTAGAAGCGTATTTTACGGAGAAATTAACCGATAGGGAAAGAAAAGCAATTACCTCTGAATCGCCAGACTTACAGTATATTCTAGAGTCAGCAAATGGCAAAAAAGAAACTATACAAGAAGCCATTTATATCAGAGACTTACTCAAACAAACCCCCGAAGAGTTAACCAACTTATTACGGGGATTAAATGGAGAATATATTGCCCCTGCACCCGGTGGAGACTTGTTACGAGATGGGACAGGAGTGTTACCCACAGGACGAAATATACACGCCTTAGATCCTTATCGGATGCCGTCTCCTGCTGCTTATGAAAGAGGCCGAGAAATTGCCAAGAAAACTATTCAACAGCATTTAGAAGAACACAAGAAATATCCCGAAACCATTGCCGTTTTATTGTGGGGTTTAGACGCAATTAAAACAAAAGGTGAATCTTTAGGTATTTTATTAGAATTAGTGGGTGCAGAACCCATAAAAGAAGGCACAGGACGTATTGTCAGATACGAGTTAAACCCGTTAGAAAAATTAGACCATCCGAGAATTGATGTCTTAGCTAATTTATCAGGTATATTTCGTGATACTTTTGTCAATATTATTGAACTATTAGACGACTTATTCCAGCGTGCAGCAGAAGCAGAAGAAGACTCGGAAAGGAACTTTATTCGGAAACATTATTTACAGTTAAAAGAGCAAGGGGTAGAAAATGCTTCCGCGCGACTCTTTTCTAACCCTGCCGGTGATTTTGGTTCTCTAGTAAACGATCAAGTTGTGGATGGAAACTGGGAGTCTGGTGACGAATTAGCGAATACTTGGGAAAAAAGAAATGTCTTTAGTTATGGACGCAAAGATAAAGGACAAGCAAGACCCGAAATTTTAAATCAACTATTAAAAACTAGCGAAAGAATTGTCCAAGAAATTGATTCAGTAGAATACGGGTTAACCGATATTCAAGAATATTATGGTAACACTGGAGGGTTAAAATTGGCTGCCGAAAAACAAAGTGGTAAAAAAGTAACAGCAAGTTTTGTCGAAAGCTTTTCTAATGATACCAACCCCCGAAAACTAGAAGACTTATTACGATTAGAATACCGAACAAAGTTACTAAATCCAAAATGGGCCCAAGCAATGGTTAACCAGGGTTCAGGGGGTGCTTATGAAGTGTCCCAACGGATGACAGCGTTGATAGGATGGGGAGGCACAACGGATTTTAAGGATAATTGGGTGTATGATCAAGCTGCACAAACCTACGCTTTAGACTCAGAAATGGCTGAAAAATTACGGAAAGCTAACCCCGAAGCGTTTCGGAATATTGTGGGAAGAATGATCGAAGCAAATGGAAGAGGTTTCTGGGATGCTGAGGAGGAAACCTTAGAAAAATTACGGAATTTATATGAATTAACCGAGGAAGAGTTAGAAGGAGTTACTAAATAAAAAACATAAATTAATCTTCATTAATATTATTCAGTCTCATCTTCAGGTAAATCATTAATTCCTGTAATAGCATCAAGAATGACCTCTAATTTACCCTGAAGTCGATTAAATTGATGTTCAATGCGATCTAAACGCGCATCAACCCGATCAATACGCTTATCAACTTGATCGAAGCGTTCATCTATATGTTCCTCCAATGCAGAAAAAGCTTCACTAATACGTCCTTCTGGTTCAATATCTAATTCTAGAGTTTTAATGCGTTCAACGGCATTTGCTAATTGTCGTCTCAGTTGATTAATTCGTTTATTTTGTTCTTGTTCACTCATAACTTTGAAATTCTGCTATATTCAGGTTAAATATGTCTGCTTTTAGTTTAACTTAGTCAACATTATTTATGATTTGGTTTCCGAAGCCTTTCCTAATCTTGTAAAAGATGATATCTCCTACTTTATCAACTGAAAACATACCTTTGGTTTTGCAACTCTCCCCTGCGATCGCCATGACAGACGAACAATTCTTCGCGTTATGTCAATTAAACTGATTCAGCAACTTGCTAACTGGACAGATGAAGACGTTTCAGGAATTGGGTTTGATTCGTCTACAGGGTTGAACGGAACCCCAACTAAATAAAATTATAGTTGGGGATTCTCCCCTGCTGTTACCACGAAGAGCCGCCGTT